>DJPO01000065.1:12718-14705 GCA_002437405.1 Opitutia bacterium UBA6410
CGCAATTCGCTTCGTGGTTTCCGCTTGGGCGATTCCGCGCTTGTTCTGGGATTCCTCAGATGCGCGGTTTCGTCGATGCCTATGTGTTAGACTTCAGCACTTTTACAAACGCCTCCTGAGGAATCGACACTTTGCCGATTTGCTTCATTCGCTTTTTGCCCTCTTTCTGTTTTTCAAGCAGTTTTTTCTTGCGGGTGATGTCGCCGCCGTAGCACTTCGCCGTTACGTCCTTGCGGAACGAGCCTATCGTTTCCCTCGCGATAATCTTCCCGCCGATTGCCGCCTGTATCGCGACTTTGAACATTTGTCTGGGCAGAATGTCCTTGAGCTTTGCGCACAGCATTCTCCCCTTGCTCTCCGCCTTGTCGGCGTGGACAATCGACGCAAATGCGTCTATCTGTTCGCCGTTGATGAGTATGTCGAGCTTCACGAGTTTCGACTGCTGGTAGCCCGCCATTTCGTAGTCCAGACTCCCGTAGCCGCGCGTGATGCTCTTGAGCCTGTCGTTGAAGTCGATGAGTATTTCGTTCAGCGGCAGTGTGCAATAGAGCATTACGCGCGTGTCGTCTATCGTGTCTGTTCGCTCGCAGTACCCGCGCTTTTCCGAGACCAGCGCGAGCATGTCGCCTATCGATTCGGTGGGTATCAAAATGTTTGCCTTGATTATCGGCTCGTAGATTGCCGCGATGTCCGTGGGGTCGGGCAGGCGCGAGGGGTTGTCGATTTCTATCTGCGTGCCGTCCGTCAAATCGAGTTTGTAGACGACGCTCGGATAGGTCGAAATTATATCGAGGTCGTATTCCCTGCGCAGGCGTTCCTGCACGATTTCCATATGCAAAAGCCCCAGAAAGCCGCAGCGGAAGCCGAATCCGAGTGCCGCCGACGTTTCGGGCATATAGACGAGTGCCGCGTCGTTGAGTTGCAGCTTGCCGATTGAAACTTTCAATTTTTCGTATTCCGAAGTGTCGATTGGGTACAGCCCCGAGAACACCATCGGCTTGACTTCCTTGTAGCCCTCGAGCATTTCGGCGGCGGGGTTTTCGGTGAGCGTGATTGTGTCGCCGATTCGTATGTGGGCGACTTCCTTGATGTTTGTGACAATATAGCCCGTGCAGCCCGCGTCGAGCGACGGTTCGGGCGTCATCGACGGCGTGAAGCGTCCGACTTCCTTGACGGTTGTCTTGCGTCCGCCGCCCATCATCAGGATTTCGTCGCCTGCTTTTATCGAGCCCGAAAATACTCTGACGTAGCAGATTACGCCCTTGTAGGCGTCGTACATACAGTCGAAAATAAGGGCTCTTGCGGCGGGGTAGTCGGCTTTGCGCGGCGGGGGCACGCGTTCGACGACCGCCTCCAAAATTTCCGATATGCCGATTCCGCTTTTGCCGCTCGCCAAGATGGCGTCTTCGGCGGGGATTGCGAGCACGTCCTCGACCTGTTTTTTGCACAAATCGGGCTGCGCGCTCGGCAGGTCAACCTTGTTGATGACGGGGATAATCTCCAAATCCTGCGCGACAGCCAAGTGGGCGTTTGCGACTGTTTGCGCCTCGACCCCCTGTGCGGCGTCGATTAGCAGCAGTGCGCCCTCGCACGCGGCGAGCGAGCGCGAAACTTCGTAGGAAAAATCGACGTGTCCGGGGGTGTCGATGAGGTTGAGCAGGTATTTTTTCCCGTTGTGGGAGTATTCCATCGTTACGGGGTGGCATTTTATGGTAATGCCCCTTTCGCGCTCCAGATCCATCGAATCGAGCAGTTGGTCCTGCATTTCGCGTTTTTGAATCGTGCCGGTGGCTTCGAGCAGGCGGTCGGACAGTGTCGTTTTCCCGTGGTCGACGTGGGCGATTATGCAGAAATTTCTGATGTTTTCGATATTTTCCATTTCAGTTTGCCAAGTAAAATAAATATATAAAAGGGATATTTTCCCGAAAAGCAAGAGTCTTGCAAGAAAAGATTGAGGGGAGGGGGCTGAAAAAAAGAGCCGGAGAAG
>DJPO01000117.1 GCA_002437405.1 Opitutia bacterium UBA6410
GTATTGCCGTCGATAACAAAATTTGCCGAGCCGTTCAAAAGATTTTTCGCGGCGAAGTCGGCGGCGGTCAGGGCGTTGCCAGTGGCGTCTATGAAGCTTCCAGCCGTGATGAGACTGTATGTGCCGTCGTAGGCGGAGGCGTCGAGACCGTCGAAGTCGATGTAGACCTGTTCGTCGGTGGCTTTTGTGAATGCGCCGTCGGTTGTAATCGAGTAGCCGTTTGCGATTGCGTCGGCGTTGGCGTAGAAGCTACCGCCCTGATAGGAGATTGCTTCGACATTCGTGTTGCCGTATGCGCCGAACGCACCGTCGGTCATCGTCAGAATGCCGTGCTTTGCGCCGTTTGCGGTGTTGAGCAGGAGCGTGCCGCCCTTTACGGTGATAGTACCCTTGAAGTCGTTCGCGCCCGAGAGAATCTGTTTTTTCGAGCCGTCCATTACGACGTTGAGGGTTGTATCGATATTGTAGTCGATACCGTCTTTGTTTATGGTTTTTACGGTGTTGGTGACGATACCGTTGAAAGCGGCGTCCTTGTCGTTGGTGAATACCAATGTGGATTCGGTTCCGTCGAGACCCTTTTCATTTGCGGAGCTTGTGGTGATTGTAGCCGCCGCGTTTGTGCCGCTGATTCCGTTGAAGGCGAAGAATTGGTTTGCGCTTTTGCCCGAGTAGTAGCCGAGGTTCAGCTTTGCCGAAGTCGCGCCGAAGTCCGCTCCGTTAAGGACGTTTGAGTGGTATCCTGCGGCGGAGTTGTTCAAGCCCATATAGAGGTTGGACTTGTCTGTATGGAAGACGATTTTGTTTATCGTCATTTCCTTCGCGCCGCCGTAAAGCCCGCCGAGGATAAGCTGATTCCCTGACCCGTTCATATTGAGCGTTCCGCCGATTTTCAGTGTGGATTTTGCGCCGAGCTCGATATATGAAAATGTGCCCGAATTATAGTTTAAATCACCGTTTATTGTGAAATTTTTGTCCTTTGTTTTGAACATCAACCAGTGATTTTTTATCGTGCCGATGGTAAGACTGTTGATGGTTGTATCTTTGGTGAGAATGGGAGAACCCGCCAAGGAGTAGTATGAACCTTTGGAGGAGGCGTTCGAGCCGAAGTCGAAGATTACGTCGTCGTTTTCTCCTGGGACGGACGAGGCTTCGGTGTAATACTTGTATGAGGGGATTCCGTTTTCATCTGTGGTGTAGGACTTCGCCCAATAATACGCGGAACTCGAAGCGTTTTGTGTGTTCGAGTTAAAATCGCGCTCGTTATTTTGCATAGTCTCGCTGTCGGGAGTTCCGAAATACGTTCCACCGTCGACAAGATAATATGTATCGGCATTTGCGGAGAAAGCCGCGAGTGCCGCCAACAAGCTTAATGATATAGTCTTTTTCATTGTTTGATTGAGGTTAAAATAAAGCCAATTCTTTATTTTTTTCGCGCGCAGTCTACCCCCCCCCCCCCCCCCCCCNNGATGTCAAGCTTATTTTTATAAAAAACAAAAAAACTTTGCCCGAGTTTTTCGGACAAAGTTTTGCGCGGAAAAATTTTCGATTTTCGGCGGGTAGGGTGCGCGGCTATTTGCGCGCCAGTTCCGCGATGCAGCGTTCGTTCTGCTCGGGCTTGCCTATCGTGATCCGCAGCCAGTCGGGGAGTCCGTAGCCGACGTTCGGGCGGACGATTACGCCGCGCTTTTGCATTTCGACGAACTTCTGGGTTGCGTTTTCGACTTTCACCATGACGAAATTCGCGCCGTCGGAGAAGTATTCGAGCCCCATTTCTTGGAACGCCTTTTCGAACTGTTTTCTGCCTGCGTCGTTGACTTCGCGGCTGCGCTTTACGAAGTCGTCGTCGTCCAGCGCCGCCAGTGCCGCGACCTGCGCGAGGGAGTTGACGTTGAAGGGTTCGCGCACTCTGTTGATGTAGCCCGCCAGCTCTTCCGACGAGTAGGAGTAGCCGATTCTAAGCCCCGCCAGACCGTAGATTTTCGAGAACGTCCTAAGGCAGATTACGTTGCGGCCTTCGGCGATGAGATTGCGCAAATCCACGGGGTTTTGCTGGTATTCGGTATAGGCTTCGTCATAGCAGAAGACGACGTGTTCGGGCAGCGAGCGCACGAAGTTTTCGACTTCCGACTGCGGCACGACGCAACCCGTCGGGTTGTTGGGGTTGGTCATGAAGACGATTTTCGTCTTGTCGGTCACCGCGTCGCGCATTGCGTCGAGGTCGTACTTGAGGTTCGGCATGGGCACGCTTTTGCAGACGCCGCCCATGAAAATCGTCGCCAATTTATATACTATAAAGGACTGCGCCCCGAAGACCGTTTCGTCGCCGTCGCCTACAAAGCACTGGGCGATGAATTCGAGTATTTCGTTCGAGCCGTTGCCGAACGCGAACTGCGCGGGGGTAAGCCCCCACTTTTTCGAGAGCTTTTGGCGGAGCTCAAAGCAGCCGCCGTCGGGGTACAAATTGAGGTGTCCGAGGTTGTTTTTGACCGCCTCGACCGCTTTCGGGGACGCCCCGAGCGGGTTTTCGTTGGACGCCATTTTCAAAATTCCGTCGGGGTCAAGCCCGAACTCGCGCGCGACGTATTCAATCGGTTTGCCCGTTTCGTACACGGGAAGATTTGTTATTTGTTTCTTTACTATTTTGTCGAGTTTCATAATCTGTACCTAATTAAAGAAACGCCGATTATTTCACAAAGTCGGCTTAATGCAAGCGAAGAACTCTTTTTTTATTATGCTTATTTATTGCACAGGAGCTACCGGATTGGTCGGCTATAATTTCGTGAAGTCCGCCGCCGCCGAGGGGCACAAAGTCATCGCCGTATGCGGCAGCCGCGAGCTTCCTCCGATGGAAAACGTGCAGGTCGTCCACTGCGATTTGCTCGACGAAAACGCCGTCCAGCGCGCCGTTTTGGACTCGTTCCCCGACGCCGTCGTAAACTGTGCGGCGATTTCCAGCCCCGTCGATGTCGACGCCAACCCGACGCTCGCCGAAAAAATGAACACCGCCTTGCCCGAGACTTTGGCGAAGCTCGCCAACCACGTGGGCGCGCGGTTTATCCACCTTTCGACGGATATGGTTTTCGACGGCACTGCCGCACCCTACAAAAACACCGATGTCCCGATGCCGTGCACGCTCTACGGAACGACGAAGTTGATGGCGGAAAAAAAGGTGCTCAAGGCGGCGGCTCCTACGAGCGTGGTTTTGCGCTTAAGCCACGTTAGCGGCAACAGCTTCACGACCCGCCGCTCGCTCCACGAAAAGCTTTTGCGCCGCTGGGCTGCGGGCGAAAAGACCGCCTGCCGCACCGACGAAATAAAATGCCCGCTCTCGGCGGGAAGGCTCGGGGACTTGCTCGTCGAGCTTTGCGAACGTCCGAATCTTTCGGGCATCTACCACTACGCGGGGCTCGAGCCGATAAGCCGCTACGATATGGCGCGGAGAATCGCCGAGCACTTCGGGCTTTCGGCGGAGGAGTTCGTCGAGCCCGTCGTCGGCGACCGCCCGATGGATTTGACGCTCGATATGTCGTGTCTGGCGCGGTTTGTCAAGACGCGCTCGTGCATGTTCGGCGAACTTTTGGACGAAATGCAGCTGCCCGCCGACTTGGCGGACTGGCTGAAACGCAAAACGGGGAAAGTGCCCGTCAAGCGTTTCAAGCTCTGATTTATGCGCGGGGTTTTTTCGCTTTTTCTCTTCGCGTTTTCCGCCTGCGTTTGTTGTGCGACGGGGGCGGCGGGCGCGTTTTTCGACGGATCGGATTCGGCGCGCAGGCGGCTTAAATTGCTGGAGGACACTTTTGCCGTTTCGCTCGCGGCGGAAAAAATTCCGTACGGTGTGGTTTGCATTGCCGAAAACGGAAAAGTTGTCGCCGCGCGGGTTGTCGGGATTCCCGAAGTCGAAAACGGTGCGGAACTGAAAAAACTCGCCGAAAAAAAATCGCTTCCGCTGGGCGAAACTTCTCTGGCGGCGGTGTCCTTCGGCGCGGCGAAAATGGCGGAGGCTGGGAGGCTCGACTTGGATTGGCGTGTCTCGGACAGATTTTCCCGATACACGCCGCCGTCGGGAACGGAAAAGTACGCGACTTTCCGCAATATGCTCGATATGCGCGCGGGAGTCGCCGCCGACGTTGCGGGCGCGGCGCAAAAGTGCTCCGAAGTATACGAACTTTTCGGGCTAATCGCCCAGAGCTTCCCGACGGGAGGGCAGGGCGGCAGGGGCGTCTATTCGCCGATGTGCGCGGCGGCGGTCGGGTACGCGCTCGGGTACGAGTCCGACAAATCTATAAAAAATCCGAAGAAGGCGTTCGCCGCATTTATGAAGCGTTATTTTTTTGCGGAAATCGGAGTCGGCGAACCGAAATACAGGGCGTTCGATTCGGCGCTTTTCCCCGCATACGCCGTCGCACTGACGCCCGCGGAGTGCGCGGCGTGGCTTGCGGCGGAGTCTTCGGTTGCGGCGGGTTCGGCGGTCTTCGACAGACGCGTCCCGACGGGCGGGTCGCGGTTTGCGGCGGGGTGGACTGAGTCGCCGCGCGGGGGGCTTGCGGCGCAAACGGCGGCGGCTTTTTACGGCGGCTGCGCTTCGGAAGTGGCGGTATTTCCGTCGTGCAATGTGGCGGCGGCGTTTTTTGCGGTTTCGGGCAATTCGGGCGGCGCGCGCGGTGCGAAAGCCGCGGCGGTCTGCCGCAAGATGTCGGATTTGCTCGGGGAAATGCTTGCAAACCGATAGAAAAAATATTTATTAAAGAACATATATGAATTTCGGAAAAATTTTGCCGTTTGTTGCGGCGGTTTTGGCGTTCGCAAACGCGTTTTGCGACACCAAGTTTGCGTTCGTCGCCCACTCCCGCGATTGCCGCGAATGCACGGCGGTTTTCAACGGCGTGCGCGACGCCTTGTCGGAACTTTCGAAAAAATACGCCCAGACGCTCTCGGCGGACTTTATCGCGGCGGGCGCAGGCTCGAAATCCGACGCGCTCGCCAAAGCCCATATGGCGGGATACGCGGGCGCGGTTGTCGTCGCGTCCCCCGATTCCGACAAGTCAACCGCCAAGTTCGACGCAAAAAATTTCCCCGTTGCGGCGGTAGGTTTCGACAACAAAAACGCTTTCTATTTTTGCGCAACCGATACGGGCGCGGCGTTTGCGGCAATCAAGCGCGAAATCAAACGTCTGTCGGGGAGTTCGAAGCCAGAGATTTTCACATACGTCCCCGCCGCCGTAAACCTGAATTGCCCGCTCGAATTCCCCTCGTTTGCCGCGGACTTTGCGAAGCTCAGGCGCACCGAGAAAATCGGGTTTTATTCCGACTACGCCGCGAAAAACGCCGACGCGATACGCAGGCGCGACGACTTCGGCGAAATCTTCGCGGGGGTGTCGATGCTGGCGAATATGGCGGCAATAGCGGAGGATTCGGACAGGGCTTTTGCGTTGTGTCTCGGCTCGATTCCGCAGCTCGAATTTTATCTGAAAAGCGGGCAAATCGACGCCTGCATTTACGACGATTTCTACGGCTGGGGCTATTTCGCCGCGAGGGCGTTGGCGGAAAAAGCGCTCGAGGGAATTTCCCCGAAAAAGCGCGAATATTTTGTAAAGCCCGCCGTCGCAACAAAGGAAAATCCGAACCTGCTGGGCTCGGATTGGGCCAAGTGGGGGCGTTGATTCCCCCGCGCCGCCCGACGGGCGGGTTGCGGTGTCGTTCGGTGCGGATTGCTTGGAGAGTTGCGCGGTTTTCTTCGGGGTTCGCGATTGAGTACGAACAGGTTTGCTTGGGAAGTGGAGAAAAAAATCCGCGCCCCTTTGCGGCGGCTATTTTACGGCGCAGATTACGGCGAAGTCGAGGTGCTCGAACACGCATTCCGCCTTTGAAAATCCCGCTTCGAGTAGCCAATTTATGTTGTCTTCGACTGTCGCGCAGCGGTCGAGTTTCAGCCTTTCCCGCGCGGTTTCGGCTTCGGCGGGAAAGATAAAATGTTCGCGTATGATGCGCTCGCGGTCGGCGGCGTTGGCGGCGATTTCTTCGGGAGTTTTGCCGAGAATCTGCTCGGCGTTTACGAAAACTCCGCCGTCTTCGAGGCTGCCGCGGATTTTCGCGAAGAGCTTTTTCTTGTCGTCGTTTTCGATGTGGTGGATTGCCAGCGCGGAGCAGATAACGTCGTATTTGCCCGAAAACGAAAAGAAGTCGCCCTCGATAAACTGTGCGTTTTTTATTCCCGAAAACCGCTGCCTTGCAATTTCAAGCATTTTCGGAGAGAGGTCGAGAAGCGCGACGGACGGGTTGCGGTCGACGAACGCCGAGTAGGCGTATTGGGTCATAAGTCCAGTGCCCGCGCCCAAATCGAGTATTTTGATGTTTTGGCGGGAAGGGGGTAGGTTTTCTCTCAACGCGCGTGCGGCGGATTCGTAAAAAGCGTCGAAGCACGGAATGAGGAAGCGGCGTTGGTTGTCGTATTTTTGCGAAATCAAATCGAACTGCCCGACGACGCTCATTTTTTCTTCGCCTCCAGATAGATTTCCCGCAGTGCGCGGTAGTCGTCGTCCCGCGTTTTGGAGTCGATTTTTTTGTCGAAATTGTCAGCCGCCGCGTATTCGGAAATCGCGGTTTGCAGGCGGCGTTCGATTTCCGCGTCCGACTCCGTCGCGCGCCCGACGAGCCGCTTGCGCAGTTCGTCAACCGACGCGGGGGCGATGAACACGAATGTCGTTTTGTCGCCTATCGACTTGTCGGCGGCGGCGATTTTCCGCCAAGTCGCCGCGCCCTGCACGTCGATAATCAAAATCAGGTCGTCGCCCTTTTCGAGGGCTTCGTAGACCGCCTTTTTCGACGTCCCGTAGTAGCGGTCGTGAACTTTGGCGTATTCAAAAAAGTCGCCGTTTTCGATTCCCTTGAGAAAATTTTCGGGCGTGAGGAAGTGGTAGTCAATACCGTCCTTTTCCGCTCCGCGCGGCGGGCGCGAGGTCGAGGTCACGACCCTCTTGATTTGCGGAAATTCCGACATCAGTCTTTCCGAAACCGTGTTCTTCCCGCTACCCGCAGGGCCGCTGATAATAAGCATTACGGAGTTTTTCATATGCGTCTATCAATAGAAAATTGTCGCGGCAAACAGGGAGGCGCCGAGCAAAAACAGCATGGCGGCAAAGCATACCGTGCGTTCCCTTTTCGCGTAGAGAAATTCGAGGAAGTCGCGCAGTCTGTACGGCAGCGCGCCCAGATAGAGGCTCGCCAAGACTATCGCGTACGAAATTACGACGAGCACGAGCCGCGCGGCGGGTTCCTGCATAAAAGCCGAGTCCAGAAATTCGCGCGAGAGCAGCAAGCCAAGTATCGCCGCGCCGCGCACGGAGAGGAAGTCGTCGAG
This sequence comes from Opitutia bacterium UBA6410, assembly GCA_002437405.1. Taxonomy (GTDB): domain Bacteria; phylum Verrucomicrobiota; class Verrucomicrobiia; order Opitutales; family Intestinicryptomonadaceae; genus Merdousia. Next base: position 7,358 of record DJPO01000117.1, read on the forward strand.
GTATTTGAACGCGAGCAATCCAGCCGCCCCGAAAATCGCAATTAGATATATTTTAAATTCGCCGAAATCGGCTTCCGTGAGCTTCGACAAAATGTACAAAAACCACAGTCCGCCGCCGCCGAAAGTGATTACCGCCGCCTTTTTGCTCCTGAGGAATCCGAAGAGCGCGGGTTTGCACTTGGGCAGAAAAAACATCGCCGACAGGGCAAGCAAAATTGCCCCCAAAAGATATGTGGACTGGAAAAGTGTCATATAAAAAAACAATGCCACGCGGATTGCAGGAATCAAGACAATACTGCCGCCGCGGGGCGGGCGGGGCGCGGTTTATTTCCAGCGTATGTTGACGCGCGCACACTCGTGCCCCGTCGATTGGGCGCGAATCGAGTGAGCCGAAACGCCGTCGCGTACTTCGCAAAATGAAAGTACCTGCGCGTGCGGGCGAACCTCCTCAAGAAAATTCACGGCAAACCCCGCGGGCGCGGCGGCGGGCATATCGGGGAGGGCGTCGAGCGCCCATTCCATATAGACGGCGTTGTTGACGTGCCCGTTTAAGTCGATGTCGCAAATGCCCGCGTTGCATGCGACGGCGTTCGGGGCGTCGGGCGAGGGGGCGGCGGGACGCTCGGAGAAGTCGTAGTCGAAAGCGTATTTACCCGCAATCCGCGCGAAGTCGTCGATTCTGTCGGTTCGGGCGAGCCTGCGCTTGTCGAAGTCGAAGAGCAGCCACTGCGAGCGCGCCTTGAAGAGCGGTTCGCCGCTGTTTAGGTCGCGCGCTGTAAATTCGCGGTACGTCGCAATCCTGTCCTTGTCCGACGCCCACGTTTCGATTTCGACCCTGTCGCCCCATCGGGGCAGCTTTTCGATTTCCGCCGCGATTTTCGACAAAGCCCAGCCGAGCCCCTGCGGGCGGAGCGTGTCGAAGTCCACTTTGAGGATTTCGGCGTGCTCGGTCGCGATTTCCTGAAGCATTTGCAGGAGCGCAGGGAGTTTTAATTTTCCGTCCGCGCCGGCGTCGGATACTCTGACTTTGTAGTTTGCGGTATGGGTCTGCATTCGGATAAATCTACGGCGCGCCTCGACCAATGCAAGCGATTATTCGCCGATTTGCGAAACGTCCGCCGCGTCAATCCAGCCCGCGCGCGAGCCCCCGATTTCCGCGAAGACATATCCGCCGAGCCGCTTTTTTACCGCCACTGTTTTGCCTTCCGAAAGACGCGTTTCAATCGGCGCATTCGGGGCGGGGGAGAGTTTTACGGGTGCGTCCTGTTTGACGATGACTGCGATTGCCCCGAAGTTCGACCATTTTTTTATCCCGAACCCTCCGACTGCCGTCGCGGCGGCGGCAGTCAACGCCAGAAAGAATACCGCCTTGCCGCCCTTGCCGTAGAGCGGCGGGACGATTGCAAGCAGTATGAAAATCCAGAAACAGGTGATGGTTACGGCAATCCACTCGCTTTGGGATAGCTCGAAAAACGGGGAGTCGGTGTCGGGCGCGGCGATGGAAAATTCTCTCGAGAGCGCGGACAGATTCGCGGACGCCTCGCGCATTCTCGGGGCGATTGCGAGCGTTTTTAGGTAGTCCGCCAGCGCCTTTGCGGGCGCGTTGTTTTTGACGTTCGCATTTGCGCGGTTGAAGTACAGCTCGGCGGATTTCAGCCCGAGCTTTTCGGCGTCCGAATAGTTGCGCTCGGCTTTTGCGAAGTCGCCCGCCTTGTAGGCGTTGTTGCCGAGCATAAAGTATTCCTCCGCCGTCTGCGCGGGCGCGGCAACGGCGAACGCGAATTGCGTGGCGGCGAGGGCGGCTGCAATCTTCAGGGCGTTAAAGATTTTTTGCATATTTTTCATTGCCTTTTATTATTACCGAGACAGTTTGCGAAAGGTCGGTGGCGAGCTTTTGAATGTCGAAATCCGCGAGGTTCGCACCGCCGTATTCGAGCGCGTCCGCCCCCGAAAATAGCGTCTTTACGAGTCCGCACTGCGCCTGCGAAAGCCCGAGCCTTTCGGCTGCGGCGAGCGCGTCGGCTTCGGAGAAAGCGTCGGCTTCGAGCGTCGTCGTAGCCGCGAGCGCGTAGCGCAGCGATTCCCGCGCGTCGGTAAAAAAGCGTTTGGCGTCGCCCGTTTGCGCCTGTGCGGATTTCGCGAATGCGCGGGCTTTTGCGGCGCAGGAAATCCGCTTTGCGTAGGCTGGGTCGGACTCCAATTTTTTGGCTCTGATTCTCGCGCAGACGAAAGCCACGAACGCCGCCAAAACCAACGCCTGAACCGACCAGAACCACGCCGACCCGAAGATGTCCGCCGAACCCTTTGCGGGCACGCCCTCGGCGATTTGCGAGAAGGGCGCTGCTGGCGATTTTTTCTCTTCGGCGTTTGTCGCAGCTCCCGCAGATTTTGCGCGAATCGACGGCGCGACGCTCACCGCCACGGGCTTGGATTGCTCCGAAATGTATTTGCCCGTCTCGGGGTCGAAGTAGTTGAAGTCGACGCGCGGGGCTGTCGGCAGGTCGGCGGATTTCGGGACTGCCGTGTATTCGAAAGTTTTGAAACCGATGTATCCCTGCGAATTGCTTTCGTCGATGAACGAGGATTTCGGCTTGTAGATTTTCCAATTTCCGCCGTCGTCGAGCGCGGGCGCGGAGATTCGGGAGAAGTTGCCCGAGCCCGCGATTTTCACCGTGATTGTGCACGGCTCGCCGACCGACAGGCTGTCGGGGCTTACCGAAACTTCCCCGAGCGCGAACTTGCCGATTGCCCCCGTGAAGTTCGCGGGTTTGCCCTCCTGCGGTAGCGGCAGGATTTCCAGCTTGCGCGCGGGCATCGAGATTTCGAACGGCATATTCGCGCCCGAGCCGAAATTCGCCATTCTGTCGAACATCGACATATTCATAAGCTCGTCTATCGACATCTCGCGCCCGAGAATTCCCTTCATCGAAAAGTCCAAATCGTATGTGCCGACTTTCAGCGGCGTGATGACGGTTTGGTAGATTACGAGGGCGTGGTCGGGGTCGCGCTGCATATCGACTGTCGGGTCGGTCGTGAAGGCGGGGCACTCGAACGCGTCGACGTTTTTGATTTCGGGAACGGCGCGGCGCAGCCTGTATCCGCGCTCGAAAATCGACTTGTCGACCGAGAGGATTAGCTCGCACTTGATTGTCTCGCCGACGTAGATTTTTTCGCGCGGGAGTTTTAGCTCGAGCTTTATCGCGTTTTTCAGCGACGTGTCGTACGAATGGTTCTGGCTCGGTACGGAGCGGACAAGGCGCGAATACGGGTTTTGCCGCACAGTCGGGGCTGGGGCGGACTGGCTGACTTCGAGGGTCGCGGCGGGTATGTCGAACGTCTTTCCGTTTGCGGAAATTTTCCACGCGGGAATCGTGTACGAGCCGTCGGATTGGGCGACGACCGTGAAGTTGTAGACAATCTGCCTGTTGACGTCGCCGTTTACGACCGATATGTTGCTCGACGTACTCGACCCCATGAGCGCCAGACCGCTGGGCAGGGGAATGTCCGAGGGGTTTATTTTCCCGCTCGTGTTTTTCAGGACTATCCGATAGCTTGCGGGGACGCCCGCGCGTACGCTTTTCGGGGAAAATCCCTCCGATACCACGCTTTGGGCTGCCGCAGCCAGTGCCGTTAGGAGTATAAAAAATGTGCCGATTAGTTTTTTCATTACCAGTCTTTGTAAGAGCTTTCGTAGCGTTGTTTTTGGGTTCCGAATCCGCGCATGGGCAAGACCTTTTCGCCGTCCTTCATCGAGTCCAGCAGTTGGCGTGCTTCGGCGCGGGTCATTGCGCCCTCTTCCTTTCTGAAGTTTTCGCGCGCCTGCGCCTTTTCGGCTTCGCGCTGCTGGGCTGTTTGGGATTGCTTTTGTTCGGCGGGGGCAGCCTGCTCGTTCTTTTTCTCCCGATTCTCTTCCTTTCCGTTTTCGGATTTGTTTTCGTCGGGCTTTGACGGGTTTCCCACCGCCTGTTCGCCGTTCTTGTTTTCGGAATTTTTATTCTCTTTGTTTTCCTGTTTGTCTTTCTGTTTGTCGGAATTCTTTTCTTTGTTTTGCTCGGAATTTTGTTTGTCCTTGTTATCCTTGTCGCTTTGATTCTTGTCTTGGTTGTTTTGCTGCTGGTCTTGGTCTTGGTTCTGCTGATTCTGCTGATTCTGTTGGTTCTGCTGTTGATTCTGATTTTGTTGGTTTTGATTGTCGTCGCGCAAGAGTTTTTTCAGTTCTTCGGCAAGTTTTGTCTGTGTTTGCTTGGCATTGTCGAGCGTCGGGGTTGCGGACTGTGCGAGCGTTTCGGCGGCGCGGGCGATTTTCTCGGCGGCGGCTTTCGCGGCTTTCGCGCTGTCAAGATTCGCGGCTGCGTCGGCGTTTTCGGAGTCGAGCGACAGGGCATCTGCGTATTCCGAAACGGGTTTTTCTATGGATTTTCCGAGCGACTGCCAGCTGTCCTTTGCGGCGGCAATGGCTTTCGAGGTTTCTTCGGAAAGCTTTGCCGAGCCCTCCGACTGCCCGATTGCCTTTTTCAGCTTTTCCTGAAATTGCTTATCCTTGAGGGGACTTTTTTCGAGAGCCGCCTTTTTTTCTTCGTCGGTTTTCGCGCTCTCGAGGGATTTTTTTTCGGCGTCCAAGAGTTTTAACCCTTCGCGCAAAATCTGCGTTCCTTCGTTCGCGGCTGCGGCGGATTGGGCGAGCGCGGATTGGGCGGACTGCCCCAGCTTTTCGGGGTTGGGCATTTTTTCGGCGCGCTTTTTGGCTTCGGCGTAGTCGATGTTGCCGATGTTGTAGTAAATCTTCGAATGAAGTTTGAGGTCTTCGGGCGATAGTTTTGCCGCGTTCAGAAAAAGCTCCTTGGCGTCCGCAAAATCGCCAGCCTTCGACGCGTCCAATGCGAGGTTGAATACTTCGCGCGCAACGGGCTGCTCCGAAAGTTCGTATTTTTTAGTTTCGGGCTTGGGGGCGGGAATGTCGGATTTTTGCTGGGGCAGATTTTCGTCCGCATCGTCTTCCGACTGGTTTTGGGCGAATCCCGATTGCGGCAGAACGAGCAATGCCGCAACGAGCGTGGCGGCGATGCCCCCGCCTTTGCCCGCAAAGAATTTGCGCGTGCCCACGAGCGACGATACCGCCAAGAGCAGCACGGCGATTCCGAGCGGAATTTGGAAGCGTTCTATCGCCGACTGTTTCATTCTCGACGACAGTTCTTCCGACGGAATTTTTTTCAGCCCGTCGTTGTATATCGAGTCCATTCCGTTTGCCGTCAGCGGCGCGTAGAATCCGCCCGCGGCCTTTGCGATTTTCGTCAAAATCTCCTCGTTGAGGCGGCTTTGCACGAGCCGCCCCGACTCGTCCCTGAGCAGCGAAACCGCGCCCGTTGCGTCGCGCACGGGAATGTATTCGCCCTTAGCTCCGCCGACCCCGAGCGTATAGATTATCGTCCCGTTTTTCGCCGCCTTTTCCGCCGCCTTTACGGCGGAGTCTTCAAGCTCTTCGCCGTCGCTTATGAGGATTACGATTTTTTTGTTGGAGGTCGATGCGAACGCGGCTTCGGCTTCGTTAATCGCAGCCGAAATGTTCGTTCCGCCGCGGCGGATAATGTCGGTGTCGAGGGCTTCAAGCGACATTCTGAAGGCGTCGTAGTCAAGGGTCAGCGGGCACTGCAAAAACGCCTGTCCACTGAAGGCCACGATTCCGATTCTGTCGCCCTTGAGCACGTCTATCAAATCGAGCACCGAAAGTTTTGCGCGCTCGAGTCTGTCGGGTTTCACGTCTTCTGCGAGCATACTTTTTGACGTGTCTATCGCGAAGATTATGTCGATTCCGCGCGACTTCGCCTCCTCCCAGCGGTAGCCCCACTGCGGGCGGGCGAGGGCGGCGAAAACCGCGGCTACGGCGAAAAACACGAGCGCGTTTTTGACGGCGGTTTTCGGGCGGCTGACGGTTCGGGTGAGCTCGGCTATCAGGCGCGGGGAGGCGAATTTTGCGAGCATCTTGCGCTTCTGCCCGCGCGAGTACAACCCGAGTCCGACAAGGGCGGCGAGTGCGAAAATGCCGATGTAAAGCCAAATTGGAGATTGGAAAGTCAAGGTAGTGTCCTCAGTCTTGTATTGATGAGCAGCAGTTTTACCGCGAGTACGGCGAGCGCCGCGCCCGCGAACCACTGGAAGAGTTCTTCGTAGGAGGTGAAATTGCGGAGTTTAACGGAGGTCTTTTCGAGCGAATCGATGTCCGAGTAGATGTTTTTAAGTTCGTCGAGATTTTCGGCGCGGTAGAATTTCCCGCCCGTGATTTCGGCGATTTTTTTGAGGGTGGTTTCGTCCACGCTGCTGCGCATATTGCCCGCGTAGACGGGGCGGTTGTAGTTGTCGCGGATTATGCGCCCGTTTTCGTCGAGCCGCGCGGCGGGTACGATTCCGCTGCGCCCGACGGCAATCGTGTAGACTTTCGTGTCGAACGACGCTGCGGCTTCGGCGGCGGCGACGGGCGTAATCTGCCCCGCGTTGTTTTCGCCGTCGGTCAGCAAAATCACGACCCTGCTTTTTGCGTTGCGCAGTTTTTTTAGCCTGTTGACGGCAGTTGTCAGAGCCGTGCCGATGGCGGTGCTGTCGGCATCGATTATCCCGATGTCCACGCGCTCGAAATTCTTTTCGAGCCAGTTGTGGTCGAGCGTCATCGGCGATACGATGAACGGGTTCGTCGCAAAGGTAATCATTCCGATTCTGTCGTTGGGGCGTTTTTTCACGAACTCTTTGATTACGCCTTTGACGGCGTCCATTCGCGTTATCGGCGCGGAGGCGTTGCGCGAAAAATCGAGAGCCGCCATTGACGCGGAAACGTCGACTGCGAGCACTATGTCGATGCCGCTTTCCTCGCGTTCGCTGTATCCGCGCCCGATTCTCGGGCGGGCGAGGGCGGTTATCATGAGCGCGAGGGCGACAAGCGTGAGCGTGAATTTCCACGCGCCCGCCTTTGCCTTGTTTTTGCCCGCCGCCTCCTTCGCTATCGCGACGCTTGAAAAAATTATCGAGCCGCTTTTGCCCGAAGCCGAGCGCAGCAGCGCAAGCAGCGGCAGCAGGAGCAGCAGCCAAAGTAGATTGGGGTTTGCAAAGTCGAAATTCATTTTGTCTGTCCGGTTTCGGGGGCGGGATTTCCCGCGCGCCGCGTTTGCGGAATTTTGCGGCCGTTTTTGATGTCGATTGCGATTTTGTCGGAATCGAGGAATTTTTCGGCGGCGTCCGCAAGCTCGTCGCGTTGGGCGGATTCAAATTCGCTGCGGGCGAACTTCGCCGCGTCGGAAATCTCGAGGATTTTTTCCAGCGTTTGGCGCGCCGTCTTGTCGAAGTCCGTGCGGCGCGATGCCGCAAGCAAAAACTCCTGCGTCGTGCGCTTGGGGGCGGGAATGCCGTGCTCGGCTTCGATGTACGCCCTTACGGCAAAGCTTATCTGCGAGGCGTACTGTTTGGCGTCGAGCTGCGCGGAGTCGGCCTTCGCCTGTTCGACCGCCTCTTTTGCGATTTCGTAGGGTGTCTTGGGCGGAGTTTTCCTGCGCAAAACGATATACGCTACGGCGCACGCGGCGAGTGCGGCGAGCACTCCGTATGCTGTGTATGCCGCCCAGCGGGAAGTTCCGATTTTGTCGGTGTCGGGGCGCGTTTCGGGGAAGATTTGCGAGTACGACTGCGCCGCTAAGTCGGCTATCGAAGCCGCCGTCGGGGCTTGCTGCTGCTGCGCCGCCGCAGGGAATCCCGCAGGTTGGACGGTCGAGGGGACGCCCGACTGGTGCGCGGGGACTGCCTGCGCGGACGCGGTTGCCGCCGCGAACACGATTGCTGCCGTTGTAAAAAATGTTCTCATTGGGGATTTCATTGTCCTGCCGCCCGATGTTCGAAAAATCTTCTGAGGGTCGGGATATACGGTTTGTCGGTGTATACTTCCATCAGGTCGATGTTCGAGCGCGCGAGGGCGCGTTTGAAGTTGCGGATACGTTCGGCGTTCGCGGCGGCGTATCTGTCGCAGACGGACTTGTCGTTGGTGTCAAGCTCGACGATTTCGCCCGTTTCGGAGTCCTCGAGCGTGATTACGCCAAGCCCCGACGGAATCGAAAGTTCGCGCTCGTCGGAAAGCGAAAAGCACACGAGGTCGTGGCGGCGGTTTGTGATGTCGAGGGCTTTGAAGATTGGGTCGGAAGTTTTTTCGGCGGGGTCGGGGAGTCTGCCGTTCGGGCCTTGAAGGAAGTCGCTAATCAATACGACAATTGCCTTGCGCTTGAGTATCCTGTTGATTTCCTCGAGCGCGGCGGAGATGTCCGTGCCCGACTTTTGGGGCTTCCACGCGAGAATGTCGCGGATTATCCGCAAGATGTGTCTGCGCCCCTTTCTCGGCGGAATTATGTGCTCGACGCCCTCGGTGAAGAGCGCAAGCCCGACTTTGTCGCCGTTGCGGGCGGCGGAAAATGCGAGGACGCTCGCAAGCTCGGCGGCGAGCTCGCGCTTGGAGACTTCGCCGCTGCCGAACTGCCCGCTCGCGGACAAATCGACGGCGAGCATCATCGTAAGCTCGCGCTCCTCCCTGTATTTTTTGACGTGCGCCTTGCCCGTGCGGGCTGTGACGTTCCAATCAATGCTCCTGATTTCGTCGCCAGCCTGATATTCGCGCGCCTCTTCGAAGTCCATGCCGCGCCCCTTGAAGAGGCTGCGGTACGCCCCCGCGAGCGCGTCGCTGACGTGCTTGTTGGTGCGGATTTCTATCTGCCGCACCTTCTTGAGCATTTCTGTGAGTTTGTCGCCCATTTGCGTCGAAAATTAGGGCACAGCGACTTTGCCGAGCACGCTTTCGACGATGTTTTCGCTCGAAATGTTTTCGGCTTCCGCCTCGTAGGAAACAATGATCCTGTGGCGCAGGACGTCGGGGGCGATGTCCTTGATGTCCTGCGGGACGACGTATCCGCGCCCCTCGAGGAACGCGCGGGCTTTGGCGGCGAGCGCAAGGGCGATTGTCGCACGGGGGCTCGCTCCGAACTGTATCATATTTTCGAGGTTTTTGAGCCCGTATTTAGTGGGTTCGCGGGTCGCGAAAATTATGTCGACTATGTAGTCCTTGATTTTGTCGTCGAGGTATATTTCGTCGACAACCGTCCGCGCCGAAAGTATCTGCTCGGGGTTGACTACAGTGTTGACGCTCTCGGAGACTTTTGTTTTCGCCATAAGCTCGAGGATAATGCGCTCCTCCTTCTTGTCGGGATAGCCGACTTTCAGCTTGAGCATAAATCTGTCGACCTGCGCTTCGGGCAGCTGGTATGTGCCCTCTTGGTCGATTGGGTTTTGCGTCGCGAGCACGAGGAACGGCTCGGGCAGGGGATAGGTTTCGCCGCCGATTGTCACTTGGCGTTCCTGCATCGCCTCCAAGAGCGCGCTCTGGACTTTCGCGGGGGCGCGGTTGATTTCGTCCGCGAGCACTATGTTTGCGAAAATCGGACCCTTTTGCGTCAGAAATTCGCCCTTCTGCTGGTTGTAGATTAGAGTGCCGACGATGTCGGCGGGCAGGAGGTCGGGGGTGAACTGGATTCGGTTGAACTTGGAGTCCATCGCCGATGCCATTGTTTTGACGGCGAGGGTTTTTGCAAGCCCCGGAACGCCCTCGAGCAGGACGTGGCCGTTTGCGAGTATCCCGATTAACAGCCTGTCGACCAGATACTTTTGCCCTACGATTACTTTTCCGATTTCCTGCTTCAGCAGACTTGTCCACTCGTATGCGGACTTAACTTTGTCGTTTATTTGCGATAGATTTGTACTCATTTTCAGTGTTTTAAAAGCGTTTGCTAATCCGAGCCTTGCGCGTTTTCCCCGCGCCCTTTAGTTAAGACACATTTGCGTTTGCAAAGTTCATTTTTTTGGAAGCACTTGGGTATGTTGCTATTGCGCCCGAATTCCGAAAAAAACCGCAACAATTTGCGCAAAATGCACGTCTTTTCGCCGCCTTTTTTTCGGGAACATTTTATGGATTTTATCTTTGCGAGAATTTTTTTCATAATTTTATCGTCGCAATTATTGAAAGATAAAATTTTTCTTTGTTCCGCCCCAAATTGGGACAATCCGCTTTGATTCCTAAACGGCGCCGCCGCGCTTTCAAAAAAGAAAAACCCCGCGGCGGGGCGGGGTTTCGGGAAAGAAAAATTTTTTTCCGACTTATGCCGACTGGCGGAACTTCACCGTGCTGTCGTCCTTGCGCTTGATTCTCTCCAGCCTGTGGCGGCGGCGAATCTTGCGGGCGAGCTTTACGAGCAGTTCGTCGATTGACTTATACATATCGTCGCTGGCGACACTTACAATCATATCGGGACCCTGAATTTCGAGGTGGCCTTTCGCGGAGAACTCGTTGTGGTGGTGCTTGTTGGGCTTATACGCGAGTTCGACTCTCAATCTTATGATGCGTTCGTCGTGGACGAAGAGCTTTTGCATTTTGCTTGTAACGCTCTCCTTCAGGGCATCGGTTAGGTCGAGGTTTTGTCCAGATATGATGATTTCGTTATCGCTCATTTCTTCCTTCTTTCGGTTTTCTTGTTGTGCGGGACATTTTCGGAGCTGCCCGATTGCCCGCGTTTGAAATTTCTATTTATTATATCGCGGATTTCGCACTTTTCTTTAGCTTGTCCGCAATTTTCAAAGAACTTTTTTCTTCATGAACTTTATCATTGTAAAGCCCCTTTTGGTGAGGATAGAATAGAAAGAAAAAAATTTTTAATCAAGAAAAAAATGGGAAAAAACGGAATCGGACGCGTAGCCGTCGGGGAATTGAAACGGTACGACGCAATTATCATCACGGGAGGCTCTTCGGGAATCGGCGAAGCTTTTTTGCGCGACGCCGCCGAATCTTCCGACGCCCCGATTTTCAACCTTTCGCGCTCCTTCCCGAAACTCGCGCGGCAGTTCGGGAATATATCGCACGTTGAATGCGACCTCGCCGACGCCGATTCGCTCGCGCGGGCTGTTGCGATTGTTTCGGAAAATTTGGCGCAAATCGGGGGAAAACTCGGGCGTACGCCTAAAATCCTTTTGATTAACAACGCGGGCTTCGGGCTTTACGGCGCATTCCCAGAACCGAGCGTCGGGCGGAACGACGATATGATTCGCCTGAACGTCGGGGCATTGACGCGCCTTTGCGGCGAATTTCTGCCCGCCGTGAAAGCGGGGCGCGGCTCTATTATAAATATATCGAGCGTTGCTGCGTTCGAGCCGTGCCCAGTCCTCGGGGTCTACGCCGCGACGAAAGCCTACGTCAAAAGCTTTTCGCTTATGCTCTCGTACGAGCTTTCGAAGAGCGGCTGCAAGTGCCTTTGCGTCTGTCCGGGTCCGACCTCGAGCAACTTTTTCCGCGCGGCGGGATTTTCCGAACCCCCGCTTGCGGGTGGCTATGGGCACGAACCGCGCGACGTGTCGGCGGCGGCGTATCGGGCGTTGGCGAAGGGAAAAAATATCGTCGTCGTCGGATTCTGGAACGGCGTGATGGCGGCGGCGACCCGCTTTGTCCCGACGGGGCTGCTTCTGAAAATTTCGGGAATGGTGCTCGAGCGCGTCAGGCGCAAGTAGTTTTTTCCCTTTCCCGCAATCAAAAAACCGCAGCGGATTGCCCGTTGCGGTTTTTGTTTTGTGTGGAAATTGAACTATTGCAGGATTTTAGCGAGGCATTCCTCCCTTGTTATCCTGCCTTCGGATAGGTCGCAAAGAGCCGTCATTATCGGCAGCTTTACGTTCAGTTTTTCGAACATACGGCAGATTTGGATTGTCTCCAAACCCGCGCAAACTCTGCCTTTAAGAAGCTTCAACGCCTCCTCCACGCTCAGGCCTTTGCCGAGGTGCTCGCCTGTCGTCCTGTTGCGCGAGTCGGGGCTTATGCAGGTTGTGAGCACGTCGCCGAGGATTGCAGATTCCTTGACAAACGAATCGCTCCACGCGCCGAGCGACGCCGCCGCGCGGTAAATTTCCTGAAATCCGCGCGCCATTACGATTGCCTTCGTGTTCGCGCCGAGGTTCATTCCGTCGCAAAAACCCGCCGCGAGCGCAACGATGTTCTTGAGTGCCGCGCCGATTTCGACGCCGACTACGTCGTCCGACGGGCGGACTTTGAACGAGGGGGTCGCGAAAGCCTTTGCGGCAACGATGGAGTCTTCGTGGGAGGTCAGGGCTACGATGTCTTCGGCGTACTTGTCCTGCGCGACTTCGAACGCGATGTTCGGCCCCATAATAGAGCCGACGCTCGACGCCTGCGGGACGTTTGCTGCGAGGATTTGCGAGGGTCTGCGCCACGAGCCGACTTCGATTCCCTTGCCCGCGTTCACCATAATCGAGCCGCGCTCGATGTACTGCGAAAAGTTTTTCGAGGTTGCGTCGAGGTATTTAATCGGCACGACCCACACGACCATTTGCGCGCCCTTGAGGACTTCGGCGGGGTCTTGGGAAAATTCGACGTTTGCGGGGATTTTTATGTTGGGCAGGAACATCGAGTTTTCGCGCACGGCGGCGACGGAATCGACGATTTCCTTTTCGCGCGCCCAGACGCATACGCGCTTGAAGTTTTTTGAGAGGATTATAGACAACGCCGAGCCCCACGCGCCCGCGCCGACGACTGCTGTTTTTTCAAATGAGTTCATAAAAATAATAAAAATTTTAGTTTGCCCGCAGGAAGAAGTGCCAATAGAGCGGATAGGCGAGCAGCGCGGCGAATACCGCGATGTAGACGACTGCCAAAACGATGTTTTGCGGCTTTGCCGTCGGATTTTTTATTTTTTGTAAAATATTCGGCATAGGTTGTTATGAAAACACAAAAAGGGCGCAAAATCAACACCCAAGTGTTGCGAAACATCGGTGGCGGCTTGTGCCCGCGATTTTTGTTGAGTATTGCTGTTTGCGGCGGACGTTTCGCGCTTTTCGTTCCGATTTTCGCGCCGAGCCTTGCGGACGGGGTGAAGATTTGCCGAAGTTCGCAGGGCGGGGCGTGTCTCGAGGTTCGCAGGACGCGGCAGGCGTGTTCCGAGCTTAGCGGAGCGGGGCGGGGACGTGCGCCGAAATTTTTCCACGCGTGTGTTTTGACGTACCGCGGGCGATAGCTTCGGGCGCATTCGCTATCGTCGAAAGCGCATTGACTGTGCCGCACGACGTATTGCCCGAAATGCCTGCGGAGAATTAAATCAAAATGTACTTTTCCCCCGACATCGGCGCGGCGTTGTGTTGCTTTGTTTATTGCGTTTCCCGCTTCCCGAAAACAAATTCGCCCGACTTGCCGAGGCAACTCGGGCAAAAGAAAAATGTCCAACATGCGCCCCAACGACGCCCCCAATGAGCGCGCCCAAACGAGTGCGCCCCGAGGGCTATGAGCCAGGGTGGGTTGCGGGGATTTGCGCAAGCTGCGGCGGGAGATTGTCGGGCTCGTATGTGGGGAAGGAGAACTCGAGCAGGCTCTTGCAGGGCACTTCGAACTTCGCCTTGCCGTCGCTTCTGTCTACGAGAACCGCGACCGCCGCGGGCACGCCGCCGTGTTCCTTTACGATGTCGATACATTCCTGAACTCTGCCGCCGCGCGTGATTACGTCTTCGACTATCAGGATTTTCTCGCCGTTTGCGATTTTAAAGTTGCGGCGCAAAACGAGCTTGTTGTTTTCCTTTTCCGCGAAGATGAAGCGTTTTTTGAGCTGTCTTGCAACTTCCTGCCCGAGCACGAGCCCGCCGATTGCGGGGGCGATTACTGTGTCGCATTCGATTCCCTCGAGCTTCTTTGCGAGCATTTCGACGAGCTCGGTGACTCTGTCCATATGTTCGCAGACTCTCGCGCACTGGAAGAAATGGCCGCTGTGCAGTCCGCTTCGGAGAATGAAGTGCCCCTCCATTAGCGCGCCCGTTTGTCTGAAAATATCGAGAATTTTTTCGTTGTCCTGATTCATTGTTTTTTCGGTTTAAAATTTTTTCTATTTTTTTTCGAAGAGGTCGCACTGGTCGAATTGCGCCTCGATTTTTTCGCCGCACTGCGCGCGCATTACCGCGAAGCCGTCGTCGGCGTATTTGCGCCAAACGTCCCACAGCAAAACCCTGTCGGTTTCGGGAATGGGCAGATTCGGGATTTCCGACTCTTCGAAGAAGCCGAACGAGCCTTCCGAAATCGTCTGCGGCAGCTCCTTTATCCGCTTTTTTACGTCGAAGAGGAACATCAGCCAGTGCGCGCCGCCCTCGTAGGATTTTTCGCTAATCATCGCGAACATTCGCAGGTCGGATTCGGTCAGCTGCAGCCCGATTTCCTCGCGCGTCTCGCGGATTGCGCATTCGTAGGGAGACTCGCCGACGGACATTTCGAGCTTGCCGCCGATTGGGCTGTAAAGCCCCATATTCGGCGACTTGTTGCGGCGTATCAAAAGCAGTCTGCCCGATTCGTCGCGCACGAAAACCAGCGCGCTTATCTTGAACGGAAGGGTCGGCATTTGCGCGTTAGTCGAAGATTACGGTCTTGTTTTTATAGGTGAGGATTCTGCCCTCGATGTGCCATCTTACGGCGTCGGCGAGTGCCTCGCGCTCCAGCTCGCGCCCCTTGCGCATAAGGTCTTCGACGTTGTTGCGGTGGCTGACGGTCGTGACGACCTGCGCGATAATCGGGCCTTCGTCGAGGTCTTTCGTCGCGTAGTGGGCGGTCGCGCCGATGAGCTTTACGCCGCGCTCGTACGCCTTGTGGTAGGGCTTTGCGCCCGCGAATGCGGGGAGGAAGCTGTGGTGGATATTGATAATCGGGGCGGGGCAGGAGTCGATGAAGTTTTCGCTCAGAATCTGCATATAGCGCGCCATCACGACGAGCTGCGCGCCGCTCTCGCGTATGATTTTAAGCTGCGCGGCCTCGGTCTCGGGCTTGGTTTCCTTTGAAATGGGGGTGTAGTAGAACTTCAGCCCGAACATTTCGGACATCTGCCGCAGGTCTTCGTGGTTGGAGATTACGCAGGCGATTTCGCAGTTCAGCTCGCCCGAGCGGCAGCGCAGGACGATGTCGCTGAAGCAGTGCTCGAATTTCGAGACCATCAGCGCGATTTTCGGCTTGTGCGACGAGCGCATAACGGTGGTTTCCATTTCCAAGTCGGAGTGGGCGAAGCTTTCGAAGAGGCGGATTTCCTCGGCGATGTCGCCTGCGGGAATCCACTCGACGCGTTGGAAAAATATGCCCTCCTGTCTGTCCCTGTGCTGGTCGGCGTGGAGAATGTTGCCGCCGCGGGCGTAAATCCAGCCCGAAACGCGGGCGACAATCCCCGCGCGGTCGTGTCCGTGCAAAAGTGCGATGATTCTTTCTTCCTGCATAATAAAAAGTGCCGCCGAGCTGGCGACTTGCGAATGTTTTTGTTTCTGCGCGCCGCCGTCCCCGATTCGCGCGGGAAGCGGCGGTGATGCGTTTTTTTTTCGGATTTTAGAACTCGAATTTGGACTTCGACATTCTGCGTTCGATTTCCGCGACGACTTCCTTTTCCTTATCTTCGCCGTGTGCTTCGAACGTCACAGAGAAGCGCACGAATGCGCCCGCGTCGTCCCACGGAACGGTGCTGATGAGGTGTTCGGTAATCATCCACTGCGAGAAATCTTCGCCTGTCTTGAATTCCTTGCGCGTGCCGTCTTCGAGGATTGCCGCCTTGGGGGCTGCCATGTAGAGGAAGAAGCCCGCCTTCGGCTTTTTCGGCGAGAAGCCCAGACGCTTGAGAACGTCCACGAGTAGATCCATTCTGCGCGAGTATTTTGCCGCGATTGCGCGGGTGATGAGCGGATTTTCAAGCCCCTTTGCCGCCGCGAGCTGTATGCCGAGGAACTGCCCCGAGTCGGTGTTGTCCTTGACATCGCCGTACGCCTTGACGATGAGCGGATTGCCACATACCCAGCCGATTCTCCAGCCCGTCATATTGTGGCTCTTGGAGAGGGAGTGGAGCTCGACGGCTACGTCCTTTGCGCCTTCGATTTGGAGGATTGAGAGGGCGGGGGTGTCGAATGCAAGCGACGCGTATGCGGCGTCGGAAATCACGACGAGGTTGTTTTCCTTGGCGAACTTTACGAGTTTTTCAAAGAACTCGCGCGTTGCGCTCGCGCCCGTGGGGTTGTTGGGGTAGTTGACGACGATTGCCTTGGCGCGCTTGAGAATGTCGGCGGGGATTGTGTCGAGCTGCGGGAGGAAGTCGTGTTCGGCTTCGAGGCGCAGGTTGTAGACTTCGCCGCCGAGGTATTTTGCGTGCGTGCCGAAGACGGGATAGCCGGGGACTGTCATGATGACGACATCTCCGGGGTTGATGAAGCAGTTGGGGAGAATCGAGAGCGCGGCTTTCGAGCCGATGGAGTGCATTATTTCAGTATCGGGGTCGAGCTCGACGCCGAATACGGCTTTCATATAGCCCGCCGCCGCCTTTTTGAAGTCGGGGCCGCCGTTGTCGGCGTATCCGCGGTTTGCGGGGTTTTTCGCCGCCGCGTAGAGGGCTTCGACGACTTCGGGGAACGCCATTTCGTCGGGTTCGCCAACGCCCATGTCGATGAGGGGAAGGTCGGGCTTTGCAGCCTTTGCCGCGCGCTTGGCGCGCTTGATTTTTTCGAACTTGTATATAGCGGTGCTCTTGCCGTAGTTTTCGCCGCCGATTCTTTCGGCGAATAGTTTTTGTATATATGAATCGCTCATTTATTTTTTAATGGGTTGATTTTTTGAAAAATTTAATAACTATAAAAGAAATAAGAGAGTAGGAGTAAAAGCAATGAAAATCATATCATCTCCGGCAGAAATGACGGCTTTTGTTAAATCCGCCCGCGCAAACGGGGCTAAAATCGCCCTTGTTCCGACCATGGGGGCATTGCACGAGGGGCATTTGAGCCTCGTGCGCAAGGCGAAGACGCTTGCCGACATCTGCGTTGTCTCGGTTTTCGTCAACCCCACGCAGTTCGGACCCAACGAGGATTTCGACAAATATCCCCGCCAGCTCGAGGCGGACGCCGCCAACTGCGAAGCCGCGGGCGCGGACGTAGTTTTCGCCCCGTCCGTCTCGGACATCTATCTGCCCGACGCCTCGACTTTCGTGAACGAGGAGGACATCAGCCGCTTCCTCTGCGGCAAGACCCGCCCCAAGCACTTCAGGGGAGTCACGACGGTCGTCACCATTCTATTTAATATAGTGCGCCCCGACGTCGCCGTTTTCGGCGAAAAGGACGCCCAGCAGGTCTCGATTATCAAGCGAATGGTTCGCGACCTTTTCATGGGAATCGAAATCGTGACGGGCGAAATCGTCCGCGACGAAAACGGGCTTGCGCTCAGCTCGCGCAACAAGTATCTCGACAAAATGGAGCGTCTGGGGGCGTCGAAGCTGCACGCTGCGCTCGAAGAGGGGCGCAAGCTCTGCCTCGAGGGGTGCTCGAACGTCGACAGAATCAAGGCGACTGTCATCAACGCCGTAACGAACGCGAAAACCCGCGTAATCTATGTGGAAATCGTGGACGCCGAAACGTCGATTCCGATGGGCGAGGCTATCGCGGGCAAGTCGAGAATCTCGGCTGCGATTTGGTACGGTCAGACGCGCCTTATCGACAACATTAGAATCTGATTTTTTACCTTTATATTGCCAATATATGAAATTCGACGCAGTTGTAGTCGGTAGCGGCATCGCGGGATTGAGCTTTGCGCTCAAGTCCTCGAAGCTCGGACACAAAGTCGCGATCATCACCAAAAAGGAGAGGTCGGACACAAACACGAACCACGCACAGGGGGGAATCGCGAGCGTGACAAGCTGCGCGGACGATTTCGACTCGCACGTCAAGGACACGCTAATCGCGGGCGACGGGCTTTGCAACGAAGCCGCCGTGCGCGAAATCGTAAGCTCGGGGCCCAAGCAGATAAAGGACTTGATTGCCGAGGGCGTCAAGTTCACGAGTCTGGAGGACGGCACGCCGTCGCTCGGGCGCGAGGGCGGACACTCCCAGCGCAGGATTTTGCACGTCAAGGACTACACGGGCAGGGCGATTGAAGAAGCCCTCCTGAAGGCGGTTGCCGACGACCCGAACATCGAAATTCTCGAGCACCACTTCGCGATAGACCTAATCACAAAGGCGAAAGCGAAGACGCTTCTGGAAAATCAGGACGACAGCATCGTCGGCATCTATGTCTACGACACGAAAAACAACGTCGTCGAGACTATGAAAACGTCGGTCGTAATGCTCGCAACGGGCGGCACGGGCTGCGTATATTTATATACTACAAACCCCGAAATCGCGACGGGCGACGGCATCGCAATGGCGTACCGCGCGGGCGCGGAGGTCGCGAACCTCGAGTTCATTCAGTTCCATCCAACGGCGATGTACTCGCGCGAGGGCGAAAGATTTTTGATTTCCGAAGCCGTTCGCGGCGAGGGTGCAATCCTGCGCAACGCCAAGGGCGAGGCGTTTATGGAACGCTACGACAAACGCAAGGATTTGGCTCCGCGCGACATCGTAGCCCGCGCAATCGACAGCGAAATGAAGCGTCTCGGCTCGCCCCACGTCTGGCTCGACATCACCAAGCGTTCGGCGGAGGAACTGAAGGAGCGTTTCCCGCAAATCTACGCCCACTGCATCGAAAAGGGTATCGACATTTCGAAGGACTATATGCCCGTTGTTCCCGCCGCCCACTATATGTGCGGGGGCGTCCGTACGAAGCTCGACGGCTCGACGACCATCAAGGGGCTTTACGCCTGCGGGGAAGTCGCGTGCACGGGGCTTCACGGGGCAAACAGACTGGCGAGCAACTCGCTTTTGGAGGCGGTCGTAATCGCCGACAACGCTTCGCGCGCAGTCGATAAATATCTCGCCGAAAACAAACCCGCCGACTGCGAAGTTCCGCTCTGGAAGGACGGCGATATGCGCGACCCCGACGAACGCGTCGTCCTCCACCACAATCTCGAGGAGCTCAAGCGCACTATGTGGGACTATGTCGGCATAGTCCGCACGACAAAGCGTCTGGAGCGCGCCCTCAACCGCGTCGAAAACCTCCACCGCGAAATCGACGAGTATTACTGGAATTTCAAAATCGAGCCGAGCCTGATTGAATTGCGCAACCAAGTGCAAGTCGCGCTGCTGATTATCCGCTCCGCGCTCGCCCGCCGCGAAAGCCGCGGTCTGCATTATACGCTCGACTACCCGTCGAAGCTTTCGGAAATCCGCGACACCGTTTTGAAGAAGGAGGTTTTTTAATGGACATCTCCAAGTTCATTCGCGAAGTCCCCGACTTCCCCAAAAAGGGTATTTTGTTTTACGACATCACGCCCCTTATGCTCAATGCGCAGGCATACCATGCGGCAATCGATGCAATGGCGGAGAAAATCGCCGAGTTTAAGCCGACCAAGATTTTGGCGGCGGAATCGCGCGGGTTTTTCTTCGGGCCGCTCATTGCGATGAAACTCAATCTGCCCTTTGTGCCCGTGCGCAAAAAGAACAAGCTGCCGTGGCGCACGATATGCGTCGAGTACGAGCTTGAATACGGCACGGATTTGCTTTGCATTCACGAGGACGCCGTGGAAAAGGGCGACAGAGTCGCGATTATCGACGACATTTTGGCGACAGGCGGAACTGCCGAGGCGATGTGCAAAATGGGCGAGATGGCGGGCGCGGAGATTGCCTGCTGCGCATTCTTTATGGAGCTGAACGCGCTCTGCGGACGCTCGAAGCTCGGCGGGCGCAGCGTGGTTTCCATTCTCGCAAAATAACCGCGAGGGGTGGCGGCTGGAATGGCTGGATTGCCGAGGGGTGCTTTGGGAAGTGGCTGGATTGCCGAAAAAATAGGGTAGACTAAAATGGCTGGATTTGCGAAAAAAACGGAGTCGGCTGGATTGGCGGGCGCGGTTGGATTTGCCAAGGCGGAAACGGCGTGCTCGGCAATGACGGGGACGGCAGCTTCTCTGGAAGCGGCGACGTGCTCGGCAACGGCAATGACGGCGCGCTCTATGGAAACGGCAAGGACGGCGAGCTCGGCGAAAGCCGCGAAATCGTCTCTTTTTGCCGCGTTTGCCGTCGCTTTCTGCGCCTGTCTTTTTTTGTCGGCGTGCGGCGGGGAGGTTGCGGAATATTATCCGCTCTCGGGCTCGGCGCAGGTCGGCTCTCCGAAAAACCCCGACGATGTTGCGGTTTTCATAACCAAGAAGCCCGATTACCCCTACGAGGAGCTTGGGCTTGTCGTCTACGACATTCCCTCGGGATATTCCGACGAGCCCGCCGTCTATCGCATTTTGCGCGAAAAGGCGGCGCAGGTCGGCGCGGACGCGATAATAATAATGGACAACCAGACGACGTTCGAGCGCAGGGCGGGTGCGCCCTATTGGGACGGCTTTGCAATGAGCATGCCCAACGACATCGTAATCACGCGCGTAAAATACCGCGCGATGGCAATCAAACGCAAATAGTATGCGCTACGTCCTCCCGATTGCCCTGCTTTTGGCCTCGAATGTGTTTATGACGTTCGCGTGGTACGGGCATTTGAAAGTCAAAGACGCGCCGATGTGGCTCGTGATTGTCGCAAGCTGGGCGATTGCGTTTTTCGAATACTGCCTGCAAGTGCCCGCAAACAGAATCGGGCACGAGACGTTTACCGCCGCCGAGCTGAAGACGATGCAGGAGATTATTACGCTCGTGGTATTCTCCGTCTTCTCGGTTTTGTATCTGAAGGAGGAGTTCCGCTGGAATTATTTGGTGGGCTTCGGGTTTATGGTAGTCGCGGCGTTTTTCATCTTCAAAAAGTGGTAGGCGATGGTTGCGGACGGACTCGGGGAGAGCCTGAAAAAATACTTCGGGCACGCGGGATTCAGAAAACCGCAGGACGAAATCGTATCGTCGATTTTGTCGGGGCGCGACACGCTCGCGATTATGCCGACGGGCGGAGGGAAAAGCCTTTGCTACCAGCTGCCAGCCGTGATGCAGGAGGGCGTCGCCCTCGTAGTCTCGCCGCTGATTGCGCTGATGAAAGACCAAGTCGACGCGCTCGCGGCGCGCGGCATTGCGGCGGCCATGATAAACAGCTCGCAGACTTGGGAGCAGCAGAAAAAGGTGCTCGCGTCGCTCGGGGGGTACAAGCTCGCGTACGTCGCGCCCGAAAGATTCCGCTCGCGCTCGTTTATCGAGGCGTTGCGGCGCGTTAAAATTTCGCTTTTCGCCGTGGACGAAGCCCACTGTATCAGCCAGTGGGGGCACGACTTCCGCCCCGACTACGCGCGGCTCGGCGAGGCGCTGGAAAAGCTCGGACGCCCCGTGTGCGCCGCATTTACCGCTACCGCGACTCCCGATGTCAGGGAGGACATCGTCCGCCAGCTCGGCCTGCGCAATCCCGCGGTTTTCGTCTCGGGGTTCGCCCGCCCGAATCTCAGTTTCAACGTATCGCAGGTTTCGGGGCGCGAGGAAAAAGTGAGGCGCATTTGCGATATAATCGCCCGCCACCGCACGGGGATTGTCTATTGCGCGACGCGCAAGAGCGTCGAGACTCTCTCGGAGCTTTTGGAGAAAAAGGCAATCGGGCACATCGTCTACCACGGCGCGATGTCGCCGTCCGAGCGCGACGAGGCGCAGGAGACGTTCATCGGCAAAAAGGTAAACGTTGCGGTTGCGACGAATGCCTTCGGAATGGGAATCGACCGCCCCGACATTCGCTTCGTCTGCCACTACGAGCTTACGGGGAGCGTCGAGGCGTTGTATCAGGAGTCGGGCAGAGCGGGGCGCGACGGCGGCGAGGCGTATTGCGAAATGCTGATGATGTATTCCGACAAGCGCGTTCAGGAGTTTTTCATCGACGGGGCGAATCCCGCCGCCGATTTCATAAGGCGCGTTTACTCGCTGCTGCGGCAGAACGCAAACCCCGACGGCGAGTGCGTTATGTCGAACGAAACGATTGCCGAGCTCGCGGCGGCGGGCATGGGACGCGGTGGAATGCGGCGCGGCGGCGGGCGCAAAAGCCCCAATTCGATGGCGGTCTCGAGCGCATTGTCTGCGCTGCGCAGGCGCGGATACATCGAGCGGTTCGACATTCCCGCAGCCCGCATAAGGGGCACGAAAATTTTGGATACCGCGCTTTCGGCGGAGGATTTGGATTTGCCGCAAGCCGAGCTCGACGAAAAGCGAATGCGCGACGAAAACAAGCTCCGCGACGTTCTTCGATATGCCTATACGAACGACTGCCGCCAGAAGTGGATTCTCGACTATTTCGGCGAACCGACCCTTTCGGCGTGCGGAAAATGCGACAACTGCCGCGAATTCTACGGAGCGGCTGCGGCGCGGAAATCGGACGCGCTGACGCCCGAGCAGGCGGTTGTCGTGCGCAAGGCGTTAAGCGGAATCGTGAGGCTTTCGCGCAGGGTCGGCGCGCGCCAGTGGCAGCCGCGGTTCGGGCGCGACAGAATAGTAAAGTCGCTGGTGGGCAGCTCGGACGCCAAGATTTTGAATTTCGGGCTGGATAAAATCAGCACGCACGGGATTCTCGCCGAATACGGCAGAAAATTTGTCGCCGATTTGCTCGACGCAATGCAAGACGCGGGCTACATACGAACGCTTTTAGACGGCGAATTCCCGCTGACGGGAATCACCGACGAGGGGATTTCCGTTCTCTTCGACGATTCCGCCGAGATAAAATTGGCGTACCCCGACTCCGCCGCAAAACCGAGCGGCAGGGGGCGGCGGTCGTCGAAACTTGCGGCGGGCGGCGTATCGGGCGGCGCTCCCGTTCCCGCGCCGTCCGCGATTTTGCCCGTATCCGACAAAAGCCAGCTAAACGACTCCGACAGGGAGCTTTTCGAGTTCCTTTCAAAGGAGCGAATGAAGCTCGCGGTCGCCCGAAAGGTCAAGGCGTACCAGATTTTCTCGAACGCAACGCTGCTCGAATTCGCCCAAAAACGCCCGCGCACGCTCGAGGAGGCGGCTCAGGTAAAGGGAATCGGGGCGGCGAAGCTCGAGTCGCTCGCACCTAAATTCATCAAGCTGCTCGAAGAGTTCGAAGAGCGCGGATAAACCGAATTTTATTTCTCCCGCGCCGCATTTGGGGGGCGAAAAGTCTTGCAAGCCGCGGCGGCGGATTTAGTCTTTCACGCGAATGAAGATAAGAACTAAGATACTTTTTTTCGTAATCTTGCCGATTTTTCTCGTGGATCTCGCGATTACCGCGATAAATTGCCGCGACAACTACGCGACGTACAAGTCGCTCGCGGAGGCGAAATTTCTGGCGGACACCCAGCTTGCGGCAGAGCAGATTGCGAAGGAGAATTTGCAGGGCGCGAGCATTGCGCGGACGGCGGCGGTCGCGGGCGGAGTGTGGTTCGGCGAGCGCGCGCAGAGCGTCAACTACATTCGCGGGCTCTTGGAGACTTTCCCGAATTTCTCGGGCGCAAGTATCGGGTACGAGCCGAACGCCGACTTCAACGACGCAAAGAGCGAGCGCGGCCTTAAAAATATGCGCGACGCGGTGGACATCGCGGACGGCGGCGGTATCGACGCCTACGCGCTTCGGATAAACCCGACAAAGTACTCGGTCGACGAGTGGTTGGGGCGCACCGAGGGCGGGCGGTTTCTCGCGTACTGGAACAGGTCAGATTCCTCCGAGCTTACAATCGAGCCTTTGCGCGGCACGGAAACTTCGATGTTCTATGCGGGGCTGAAAAAGAAAATCGCGGCGGGCGACAAGGAGGGCTACATTGTAACCGAGCCGTATCTTTACAACAACAAGACCCTGATGGTCGAGTACTCCGCGCCGATTATGTTCGAGGGCGACTTCTCGGGGCAGATTGCCTTCGACAGGGATTTGACGAAAATCTCCGATTTGGTGTCCTCCCTGAAAACCTACGAGGGCAGCGAGATTTTTCTGATAAGCGCGCAGTCGCGAATAATCGCCGCCACGAAAAACAACGCAATCAGAACCGCGCTAATCGACGACCTCTATTTGGACGAAAACGGCGCGTTTGTCACGAGCCTTTTGCGCACGCGCAACGGACAGCTCGCGCGCGACCCCGCGGGGGTTGTCGCGAAGTCCGACCTCTCAAAATACGGGACGGTCTACCGCGACTTGCTGAAGTCAGCGTTCGACGCCGCGAAAAGCTCGATGGCAGTCGGCGGCGCGACGCGTCAGGCGACCTATTTTTCCGACCCGCAGACGGGCAAAGTCTATTGCGTCGCGCAGGCTCTCATTCGCCCCGGAAACTGGGTGATGGTTCAGATGGCTCCGCGCTCCGAGCTTCTCGCGCCCGTGTATTCGTCGATTTTCAACGAGGCAGTCGGGCTTGTCGCCTTTGCGCTCGTAATGTTTGCGGCTCTCGCGCTATCCAGCCGAATGCTCTCGCGCGTGGCTCGCGCGGGCGACGCTGCCGAGCAGATTGCGCAGGGCAACTTGGATATGGAAATCCCCGTCTCCGAAAATTCCTCCGACGAAACCCGTAGACTGATGGCGTCCATCGGGCACATGGTCGCGAACCTGCGCTCGCTCGTTTCGCAGGTATCGCATTCGGTGCGCAGGGTTGCGGAATTTTCCGAGGGCGTCGACAAGGCGTCGGCGGAATACCGCGAAAGTATCCGCAATTTCTCCGACTCCGCGGGCGAAATCTCCGCCGCCGTCAAGCGCATAACCTCCACCAGCGCGGAGCTCTCGAAGACGGTCGAAAAACTCTACGACGGCGCGTCGAAAAGCTCCGAAACCGCCGAAGACGGCAGGGCGCAGCTCTCCGCCTTTGAAAAGACGATGCAGACGCTCTCGGCGAGCACGTCGTCAATCGGCAAGAGGCTCGCGATTATCAGCGAGAGGGCGAACAACATCAACGCGGTTGTCGTAACGATTTCAAAGGTCGCCGACGAAACCAATATGCTCGCGCTCAACGCGTCGATTGAGGCGGAAAAGGCGGGCGCGTACGGCTTGGGCTTCTCTGTCGTCGCGCGCGAAATCGGCAGGCTCGCCGACCAGACCGCGCTCGCGACAAGCGACATCGAGACAATCGTAAAGGACATGCAATACGCCGTGGGCGCGGGCGTCGCCGAAATGGACAAGTTCGCAGACGACGTTCGCACGGGCGTCGCCGACGTCGAGCGCATTATCGCGGGAATGGACACGATTATCACGAAAATGCAGTCGATTGCCCCGCAGCTCGAAACCCTCACCGACGGAATGAATTTGCAGACGGCGGGGTGCTCGCAGATAAGCGAGGCGATGGGCGCGCTCGGCGACGGAATCAAGCAGGCGGGCGAACTTCTCGGGCAGGTCGAAGAGGGCAGGTCGCAGATGAGGGACGCAATGCAGACGCTCGATTCGGAGATTTCGAAATTCAAAACGGGGGAGCGCGCGTAGTCTATGCTCGCGATACTTTTTGAAATCGACGACCGCCTTTGGGGTGCGGACGCCCGCCTTGTCGAGACGGTCGTTCCCGCGGTCAGGCTTCGGGAGGTCGAGGGCGCGCCGAAGTGGATTTCGGGCGTATTCAACTACCGCGGGGCGATTGTCCCCGCCGTGGATTTGTCGGTTCTGCTTTCGGGCAAACCCGCCGAGCGGACTTTCAGCACGCGCTATATGCTCGTCAAATTTTCCGAGGGCGGGCGCGAGGCTCTGGCGGCACTCGTCGCGCGCCGCATAACAACCGTTGCGGAAATCGACGACGCTTCGATAACTCCGCCCGAGGGTGCTTCCTACGGCGGCGGAGTGTTTTCCGTCAACGGGAGGCTCGCGCAGGTTTTCAAAATCGAAAATTTTATAGATTCGGGCGACGCGGGGGAAATCTTCAGGCTCTACAAAATCCCGAGTGCTTCAATTATGCTTGAAAAGCCGCACGGCGGGGGCAAAATCTAAATTATGGACTTGGAAAGCGGGATAAACAGGCATTGCTGGAGCGCGGAAGGCATCTGGGGCGACGCGTCGTGCCCCGAGCTCGCCGAGCGCGTGCACTGCTATAATTGCCCCGTCTATTCCGAGGCCGGAAAAAAGCTTTTCGACAGGCGCATTCCCGTCGAATACATCGACGAGTGGTCGGACGAAATTTCCGCCTCCGCAAACGACGCCCCAAAAAACGGGATTGCGTTTTTCCTTTTCAAATGCGCGGGCGAAAATCTCGCGCTGCCGATGTCCGCGGTTTCGGAAGTCGGGCACGACAGGTTCATTCACAGGATTCCCCACAAGGCGGAGGGCGTGATTTCGGGGCTGGTGAACATAAACGGCGAGCTCGTCATAGCAGTCGACATTGCTGGACTGCTGAATATCCCGCGCGAAAACTCAGAGGACGGCGAATCCGTAAAAATGATTGTCTGCTCGAGCGGCGACGACAGGTTCGTCTTCCGCGTCGAAAAAATCGCGGGAATGGCGCTCGTCGAGCCCGACGCGCTCACTAACGTCCCGATAACGCTCGAAAAATCGCTCGGCGGATTCGTCGAGAAGATGTTCGACTACAATTCGCAACGCTACGGCGTCATCGACTTTGAACTGCTCGTTCACGCAATTACGGCAAACCATCTATGAGCGCGGATATTCAAATGCTTTCGTTTTTCGCCCGCGAGGCTCTCGACGCCTGCGGGAAAATCGACGCCGCCAAGGCTGCGGGCGACTGCGCCGCCGCCGTCGCCGCCGCAAAATCCCTGCGCTCGGCGGCGAAAATGCTGGGCTTCGACACATACGCGAAGGTCGCCGAAAAGCTCGAGGGCGCGTTTTCCGAAAATTTCGAAGCCGCGTCCGAAAACCACCACGCGCTTGCCGCGCTCGGAATGCTGCGCGAGTGCGCGGAGTCTTCGCCCGAAACGCTCGCCGAGACGGTCGGGCAGTGTCAGGTTGCGCTCGAGGAATTTTGCGGGGAGGATTTTACAGCGTCCGAGGCGGGGACAGCCCGCGCAAATCCGCCCGAATCCCACCCCGAAAAACCGCAAGAAAAAGAACAAGAAAAAAAGTCCGCCCCCGCGAAAAATGTTTCGGCGGTATCGGCAACCGACCCGCTCTTCGACGTTTTTATGGAGGACGCGACGACCCGCTCTGCAGAAATTAGCGACGGACTCCTGAAAATGGAGCGCAACCCGCGCGAAGCCCCGACGGTCGATTCGCTTCTGCGCGCCAGCCACAGTCTCAAGGGCGCGGCGAGAATTGCGGGAATCGAGTGGCTCGTGAATTTCGCCCACAGAATGGAGGATTGTTTTTCGGCGGTGCGCGACGCGAAAATCGAGCCCGACTCCGACTTCTTCGACCTGCTTTTCGAGTGCTCCGATTTTATCGCAGCGGCGGTTGCCTCGCGCTTTTCGGGCGTGGACATCTCGGCTGCGGGCGGTTTGTCCGACGATATGTCGGCTCTTCTTAACGGCAAATACAAGCCCGCCGCAAAATCGGCAAAAGCGTTTTCGTCTCCCGCGCGCGCCGATTCCGCAAAGCCGCAGACTTCCGTGAAAGTCGCGGCAAAGAGTCTCAACAGCCTTATGGAGCTCGCCGCCGAAAGCCTCATCGAAAACAGGCGCATCGAGCCGTACCGCGAGGCGATGATTTCGATAAAAAACGGGCAGGAGCAGATTGCAAGACATCTCGAAAACGCGCTCTACGCGCTCGAGGGGGCGGTTGGCGCGGAGGCGGCGCAGGCACATCTGGAGCTCGCGCGCAGGGCAATCCACAAGTCGGTTGCGGACGTGCGGGCGCAAATCGATTCGTTCGGCGAATACTCGCGGCGCAACGTGCTAATTGCGGGGCGTCTTTACTCGGAGGTTTTGTCCAGCCGCATGCGCCCGTTCTCGGACGGCATTGTTTCGCTCCCGCGAATGGTTCGCGACTTGGCGAAGTCGATAGGCAAAAAGATAGATTTTGAAGTGGACGGCGCGAAAACTCCCGTAGACAGGGACGTTCTCGAAAAGCTCGAGCCCGCCCTTATGCACATAGTCCGCAACGCCTGCGACCACGGAATCGAGACGCCCGCCGAGCGCGAAGCCGCTGGCAAGCCGCAGGCGGGCAGGATTTTTATGCGCGCGTGGCACTCGGCGGGCTTCCTGAAAATTTCGGTCTCGGACGACGGGCGCGGGATTTCCGAAAAGAGCGTGAAGCGGAAAATCGTCGAAAGAAAAATCGCGTCCGCCGAAATGCTCGAAAATATTTCAAAAGACGAACTCTATTCGTTCCTCCTGCTGCCTGGGTTTACGACAAAGCCCGAAATCAGCGAAATCAGCGGGCGCGGGGTTGGGCTGGACGTTGTGCAGACAATGCTTCACGACGTCGGCGGGACAATCTCGATAATTTCCGAAGAGGGGAAAGGCTCGACTTTCGAGCTGAAACTGCCGATTACCCGCTCGGTTTTAAAGTCGCTTGTCGTGAGTATTGACGGGCAGCCGTACGCTTTTGCGCTCGCGCGCGTCTACCGCACCGTCAAGCTCGACCTCCCTCAAATCCGCACGGTCGAGGGGCGGCGGTATTTCGACCTCGACGGGAAAACCGTCGGGCTCGTCAGCGGCGCGGGCGCGCTTGGCTTCGGCGAATCGGGAAACTCGGGGGACAGCGTCTACGCGGTTGTCGTGGCGGACAAAAACAATTTGTACGGTATCGAAATCGACTCGCTCCCGACCGAATCCGAGCTTGTCGTCCGCCCGCTCCACGCGCGTTTGGGAAAGATTCCGTGTGTCTCGGCGGCGTCGCTCACCGAGGACGGTCTGCCGATTCTCATTCTCGACATCGACGACTTGGTGCGCAGTATCGACAAATTCCTGTCGTCGGGCGGGACTCTCGAATGCGCGCCGTCCGAGGAAAACGCCGAGTCGGCGGGCAGGGTGCTCGTCGTGGACGACTCCGCCACAGTGCGCGAGACCCAGCGGCAGATTTTGGAGGGCGCGGGCTACACAGTCGATACCGCCGTGGACGGAATGGACGGCTGGAACAGCGTGCGCCTCAACCATTACGACTTGATTGTATCCGACATTGATATGCCGAGGCTCAACGGTTTCGAGTTCATCGAAAAAGTGCGCGGCAGGGAGGATTCAAAATCAACCCCCGTGATAATAGTCTCCTACAAAGACAGGCAGGAGGACAGGGCGCGCGCGAAGGCGGTCGGGGCGAGCTGCTTTTTGACGAAAAGCAGTTTTCAGGACGATACATTTATCGACGCCGTGCGCAAATGCCAAGAAGGGCGTCAATAAAGTTTGCGACGAAAAAGCGTGCGCTAATATCCGCGTCGAAATAAATTTGCGCCGAAATTTTTACGGGCAAAATTTTTTTTGCGGGCATTTTTTCTTGGGAAATTTTTTTGTTTGGAAGCGTTTACGCAGTTTGATTTTGCCGTTCTTCCCAAAATAAAAAAACAAAAAACCTCCGAAATTTCGGAGGTTTTCGTTTTGTCCAAATGCGGAATCGGAATTAGCGACCCTTTGGTTCGTAGGGGATACCCTGCTGTTCGCACAAAGCCGCCCTTCTGGAGAGACGGACTCTGCCCTTGTCGTCGATTCCGATGCACTTGACGAGGATTTCGTCGCCGAGCTTGCAGACGTCTTCAGTCTTGTTTACGCGGAAGTCCGCCAGTTCGGAGATGTGAACCAAGCCTTCCTTACCGGGGAGGCATTCGACGAACGCGCCAAATTCCTTAATCGAGCGGACGATACCCTTGTAGGTCTTGCCGACTTCGATTTCGCCCGTGACGAGCTCGATTTCCGAAACCGCCCTTTGCATGCTGTCTTCGCTCGTGGCGTAGACGCATACTCTTCCCGGGTGGTCGTCGTCGATGTCGATTTGCGCGCCCGAGTATTCGGTGATGCGGCGGATATTTTTGCCTCCAGGGCCGATGAGCATACCCGTTTTTTCGGGGTCGATTTGGATAATCTTGATACGCGGCGCGCAGGGCTTGAGTTCCTTGTTCGGTTCGGCGATTGCTTCAGCCATAATGCCGAGAATCTTCATGCGCACGTCGTGGTTGCGGTAGATTGCCTCTTTGGCGATTTCAATCGGCAGGCCGTCGATTTTGAGGTCGAGCTGGAAGCCCGTGATACCGTTTTTCGTGCCGCAGATTTTGAAGTCCATATCGCCGTAGTGGTCTTCCGCGCCGATGATGTCGGTGAGGACGACGTGCTTGACGATTTTGCCCGATTCGTCCTTGCGGGTAACCAAGCCGCAGCTGATGCCCGATACGGGGGTCTGAATCGGAACGCCCGCGTCCATAAGGCTCAGGCAGCCGCCGCAAACCGACGCCATCGAGGTCGAGCCGTTGGATTCCATAATTTCGGAAACGACGCGGATTGCATAGGGGAATTCGTCTTCGGAGGGAAGAACGGGCAGGAGCGAACGTTCGGCGAGTGCGCCGTGGCCGATTTCGCGGCGTCCGGGAGTCCCGAAGCGGCCAGTTTCGCCGACGGAGTAGGGCGGGAAGTTGTAGTGGAGGATAAACGACTTTTGTTTTGTTCCGCCTGTGAGCCCGTCAAGTTCCTGATTGTCGCGGCTCGTGCCGAGGGTCGTGATGACCAACGCCTGAGTTTCGCCGCGCGAGAACAACGCGCTGCCGTGGACGCGCGGGAGAACTCCGGTTTTCGCCGAAATGGGGCGCAAATCCATATAGGTTCTGCCGTCGCAACGCTTGCCTGCGTCGAGGATATTGTCGCGGTAGACCTTTTCCTGCAATTCTTCGAACGCCATTTTAATTTGTCCCATATCGAACTCTTCTTCGCCGATTTTGCCTTTTACGAATTCGGCGGTTTCGTTCATGAGAGCGTCGACGTCTGCCTGTCTCTTGAGCTTGCTGTCTTGGAAGACGGCATCGAGGAGTCTGCCGCCGACGTAGTCCGCGCACATCTGCATGATTTCGGGCTTGCAGACTACGAGCGGGAATTCCTTCTTCTGCTTGCCGCACATTTCCGCGAGCTTGCGCTGGGCGGCGATGATTTTCTGAATCTGAACCTGAGCAAATTCGAGGGCTTCGACGAATCTGTCTTCGGGGCACTGTTCCGCCGAACCTTCAATCATCATCATTTCGCGTTCGTTGCCGACGTAGATGAGGTCGAGGGTCGAGTCGAGCATCTGTTCGTGGGTGGGATTTACGACGAACTGGCCGTCGATTTCGCCGATGCGCACGCCGCCGATGGGTCCGTTCCACGGAATGTCGGAGATGAGCAGGGCTGCGGACGCGCCGTTAACCATCAAGATGTCGGGGTCGTTGACCATATCCGCCGAGAGGAGCAGGCCGATGACCTGAACTTCGTTCATAAAGCCCTTGGGGAAGAGGGGGCGGAGGGGGCGGTCGCAAAGTCTGGAGGTGAGGATTTCCTTTTCCGAGGGGCGGCCTTCGCGCTTGAAGTATCCGCCGGGGAATTTGCCCGCCGCGGAGAAAGTTTCGCGGTAGTCGACAGTGAGCGGGAAGAAGTCCTGCCCGTCGCGCAGTGCGCCCGCGGCCGTCGCCGTAACGAGCAGGTTGGTTTCGCCTACGCTGATAGTCACCGAGCCGTTCGCCTGCTTGGCAATGGAGCCGGTGGAGATTTTGATTCCGAGGTCTTCGACCTCAACGCTGTATTTTTGATCCATTTATATATATTCCTTTTGTGCAGCCGGACGGATAGGACGTTTCGGGCGTGCGATTGCATTTTTTCGGGCGCGAATACGACCGAAATAAAATAAGTAATATAAATAAATACCCAAGCCCCCCGAAAGTCCAGCAATAAAAAACGGAAAAATAGCCTTGTCCGAAGTTATAATATTTGAATTGCGCTCTTGCTCGGAAATTGCGTGGGGCTTTCGGAAAACGAGTTAAAAATACTTCCCGACGAGCTCCTGAAAAGAGTTTTGCCGCGCGCGGGCGGAGTCTTGCGGAAGCAAATCGAAAAGCGGCTTGAAAATAAATAGTCCTATTTTTTCGCTTTTTGTTTGATGTTTTTCGGCGGCTATGTTAAATACAAAACATTGACGCGGAGTTTGTCCGTGTACGACAATTAGCAAGGAGTAATAAAACCAATGAAACAGTATCTATATCTATCCCTTGTCCCCGAGGCTCTTATCGCCTCGAATCTCTCCCCCGAAGAATTCGGCAACTACTACGCCACGGGCGCGTTCCGCCGCAACTGCGACCCCGCCATTTTCTTCGAGCTCGACCCCAATTTCAAATCCGACTACCTGCCGATGGACAAAATCCCCGAGCTTTGCGCTCCGCACCCCGACGGCAGTGCGCACAAATCGGTCAATCTTTCCGTCTACCGCGTGCTCGAGCACGTCCCGATGTCGGCTTTCAAAAATCTCTATCTTGTAACGAGCGACGGCAAGACCCTCGAGCTTGAGCCGAAGCCGTTCGTCCCCGATTCCTCCAAAAAGACGTACCTGTATCAGGATTTGGCTCCGTGCCGTCCGAGGGTCGCGAGTATCCTCAATCCCGCCGAATACGCCGCGCGGCTCACGTCGCCCGAGCGGCTTGTGCACTTCGAGAAAATCGCGTTCTTCGATATGAAGCTCGGCGCGCTCGAGGACGACCCCGCAAACGGCGATTTCGGCGACCTGCCGTACATCAACCGCCAGCACCTGCGCGACTGTCTTTCGACCGTCCGAACAAAGGGCGGCAAAAACAACAAAATCGTCGCGCGCTCGATGGGCGAAATTCTGTACCGCACGGTAGGCAGCGGTTTTTACGTCGGGGCGAAGGGCGAACTTTTGTTCTACCCGATGCCCTCGGAAAGCGAAATCGAGGCGAAGAATTTCCAGTGGTATAAGAGCGCGAAATTCTAACCGCCGTGCGCAATCCAGCCCCGATTCCCGCAAATGCGCTCGGGGCTTTTTTTTCTTTTTTTTGCGGAGTTGGCGTCCGAGCTCTATCGTAAAGTTAGCCGTTTGCAATGCCGCCGAGCCGCCGTATTGCCTCTTGCGGGAGTTGCCGCGAAATTGCGCTTGCGGCGGCGCGGAAAGTGTGCAATCATTTTTTTATGCAGAAGATATTTTCAGTCCTTGCGTTGCTCGTCGTCGCCGTATCGGCGGCGTTTATTTTGATGCGCCCGCAGGAAATAGAATCCGACCCCGCAACCTTCGAGGGAAAGTTGAAAGCCGCGCTCCCGACGAATCCCGACGGCTGGACTTCCCAAGACCACGAGCTCGGCGAAACCGACGAAGTCCGCCGTTCCGCCGAAAAGATACTCGGGGTTACCGACTATCTGAACCGCTCGTACACGAAAAACGGCAGGGAGTTTACGGTTTTTGTAAGCTATTGGAAACCCAATACGATGGAAATCTACCGCGCCGCCGCGCACCGCCCCGACCGCTGTTGGGTCGCGAACGGCTGGACGAATGTGGCGGATAAAAAGGCGATGTTCGATTCGCTCGAAGTCGACGGTCAGACGCTTTGTGGGGGCTATTCGCGGTTTTTCACGATTTCCACCGAGGGCGGAAAGCTCTCGCGCAATGTGATGTATTGGCACTTTGTGGACGGCAAGCCCTACGAATACAACGACAATTCGGTCGCCCATTTTTCCCAATGGGTGAAGGAGATTTTCGAGTCCGTTTGGGCGGGAAAGCCCGAACAGCTTTTTGTGCGAATCGACTCGTCTTCCGACTTTAAAACACTTATGCGCGACAAAGGCTTCAAGAGCGTACTGAAATCGCTCGGCAAGCTTGCGCTCGATAAAAAATAAACGGCAATGCAGAAAAAATTTCCTCTTTGTGCGCGGCTCGACGCCCTTGCAATCGCCGCAATGGCGGCACTTCTGACATATGTTTTGTGGGAGGTATGGTCGACGCGGCTCGACTACGCTTTCGGCTATCTGATGCCGATGTTTATGGCGTATGTGGTTTGGGACAGGCTTCCGAAAATCGAAAAATACTTTGCCTCCGAGCCGTCGGAGCGCGGTGGAAAGTTCGCCGCGCTGTTTTTCGGCGGGCTTTTCGGCTCGATGGCGGTTTGCGGATTCGCCACGTTTTTGATGTTTTCGATAGTCTATTCCGTCGTCAAGGGCGGGACTGTTGCGCCGCTTTTCTGCCTTTCGTTTTCGTTTGCGTTCGCGTTTTACGGGCTGGCGTATTTTGCGGGGTCTGAAAATCTTGCGGGCGAAAAAATGTCGGTTTGCGACAGGCTGCGTTTTGCGAATTTCTTCGTTTTCCCCGCGTTTGCGTGGATGATTGCATCTCCCTTTTTCGCCGCGTGGGAAAATCTCATCAGCCGATTTTTGCTTACCAAAGTTGCAATCATCGTAACTGCGGTTATGGATTCTGCGGGATTTATGGTGGAGCTGCGCGGCAATTCGATATTCTTCCCCGACGGGGCGGTCGGTGTCGCCGACGCGTGCAGCGGGATTCGCAGCCTTACGGCGTGCCTGTTTTCGGGGTCGTTTTTGGCGGCGGTTTTTCTCGACAAGATGTGGAAGAAAGTTGCGCTGGTTGCGATGTCGATGGTTTTGGCGTTTATCAACAATATAATCAGGGCGTTGTTCCTTTCGGTGTGGGCGTACAAATTCGGTTCGGACTCGATTTCGGGATTTGTCCACGACGCCGCGGGCTATGCCGTTTTGGGGCTGACGGTTGTCGGGCTTTTGATTCTCATTCCGCTATTTTCGCTAAATCCGATTCCCAAGGAGCTTAGGGGCGAAAGCGGCGATTCCGAATCCGACGATTCGGAAACCGACGGACAGGAAACCGACGAACAAGAGCCACCGCAGGAATCAAAATAGCAGGAGATTTTGACAACTCAAAAAAATGCCCCGACGGAAAAGGAAAAAATTCCGACGGGGTTTTTTCTTGTTTTATTTATTGTGTGCTTGGGGCGCGTTTAGCAGACCAAGTCTTCGAAGTCCGAGAAGTCGGCTTTGAAGCCCCCGGGGAGACCTTTGCAGATTACGCCGACCGCGTCGTGCGAGTGCAGGCTTTCCAAGTGGATACACGCTATTTCGAAGTCCTTTATGCGCTTGTCGCGGTTGAATTCCGCGTAGAGCAGGCGGGTGGCGTCTTCTATGAATTTGACGTACGCGCCGTTTAGCTCTGCGAACGCCTGTTCGTCCTCGCGCCTTACCATCACCTGGGTTTCGGTGTGGAGGGCTTTGCGGCAGATGTCGTGCAGGTCTTCAATCGAAATGTGGGCGGATTTTTCGATTTCCGCCGAAATTCTCGCCTTGCTACGCTGCGAGTGCGGCACGCAATAGACGTTGCGGGTGCGGCGGGCGTGTTCGCTAAGCTCGGAAGAGCAGGGGCACGCGGAGGAGTACACAAAGTCGAAATAGACGAATTTTCTGAAAATGTCCAAGTCGTCCATCGTGCCTTCGTAGGCGCATTTGTAGTACTGCCAGCCTTTCAGGTTGCTGCGAAGGCTCGTTTGCAAAATGGGGTAGTCGAAGCTTATTTTGATTCTCGCGCGGGAGGTTTTGACCTGTTCCTTCATCTTGACGAGGATTTCCTCGAGAAGCTCGGGCGTGAAAATTCTGTCGGCGAAAAGATAGAAGACTCTCATAATGCGCGACATATTTACGCCCTTTGCGTCCGCCGAAAGCGACACCGTCCCCGTGACGGACGCTTCGACTTCCCGCACTTGGCAGTCGCCCGTGAGAACTTTCAGCGGCAGTTTGAAATTGTGCATTCCCACCTGCATAATCGGGACATTCGCGCCGTTGATTGTGTTTCTGTCGGCGTTTTGCACGTCGGGGAGGGACGAAAGGTAGTCGCTTGCGGGGTGGAAATTTTCCTCGTAGCGGTGGAGCACGGCGGGAATTTTCGCCGTTTCCGCCGATTCGCAAATAGCTTTTTCTTTACCTGCTTTTTCCATTTTCAATAAAACCGAAAGTAGACTCCTTTTATACGGTATAGGCAAGCTTTTAGTTTTGCGCGTTTTTGGACATCGCGCGGACGGCCAGCCAGACGAGCACTCCCGTGATTGTCGCGAAGATAATCCCCGGCATCGGCGTGCCCGCAACCGCCATTACGAGCAGGTCGATGAGCGTGGGCGGGGTTATCGCAATCAGCGCGACTTTCACGCACTTGAGGTATCCGAGGCTCGGCATTGCCGTCAGCGCGAGAGTTTTGGCGGCGAGCCCCATCGCCAAAATATAAATTATGTTCATAAACGCCGCCGTCGCCAGATAGAGGGTCGGGAGTATCGCAAAAAGCATTGCGTTTTTGCTCGGGAACATTGCGGAGAGTTTTACGGTTTCGCCGTTCGCTACGGCGGAGTCGAGCGGAATGGATTGTTCGGGAAGTCCGCTTGCGTAAATGGAAATTCTGTCGCCCTCGATTGAGAACAAAAGCCCCTTGACTTTTGCGGCGTCGAGCCTGTCGGGGGTCGCGATTGCGAAGACTTTTCCGCTTTTGGACTTCAGCTCGACGGGCTTGCCGTCGGGGGTTTTTACGCCCGACGGGGAGATTTCGATTTTATCCATATCCGCCATTGCTGGCGCGGCGTAGTTGTCGTAGAAGTCGCCGACGTATTTTGCCGACATAAGCGACCCCGCCGCCGCCGCGATAACGCACAGAAAAATAAAATACGCGACGGACTTCCACTTCCAGTTAAAAGCCGCGTCGGCGTAGGCTGCGGGCGGGTTGAAGGATTTTAATGCGGCTGAAAATATGTTCATTTGTTGTATCCGAGTATTTTTTTGAAAGAGTCGGGGAGCGGGGCGGCGGCGCGGAAATCGATTTTCCCCGCGGGTGTTTGCAGGTTTAGGGAGGTCTCAGAGCAATGTAGGAAAAGCCTGTCGATTTTCGACAGGTTGCGGATTTTCCTGTTTGCGTTGAAGTTCCCGTACGTCGCGTCTCCGAGAATCGGCACGTTGTGCTTTGCGCACTGGACGCGCAGCTGGTGGGTCAGCCCCGTGAGCGGTTCGAGCCGAATCAGGCACGTTGCGTAATTGTTTTTATCGAACCCTTCGACGAAAAATTTAGATTCCGCCCTCTTCGCGCTTGCCGACCCCGCGCGCGAAGCTCCCGAGCGCACGAAGCCCGCGAGCTTTCGCTCGAAAAGCGTATCGCGCCAAAAGCCCGAGCGCGACGGCGGCTGCCCGACGCAGATTGCGCGGTAGATTTTTTTTACTTTGTGTTCCCTGAACGCGGCCTTTGCCGTCTTTGCGACGTCTTCGTCAAAGCTCAGCAGAACGATTCCCGATGTGGGGGAGTCGAGCCTGTTTATCAGCCAGAGTTTTGTTTGTCCGTTGCAACCCCAGAAGAAAAATTCGTCGTCGAAATCGTACGGGGCTTTTATCATCGGCGAGCATTTTTTGCCGTCGGGGTTCGGGTGCGACGCCTTTCCCTCGCCCTTTGAAATTGCGACAAGCCCCGACGGGTGGACGGCGGCGATAGAGCAGCCGTCGGCGAGCGGAATTGAGTCGGCAAAAATTCGGATTTCGTTCATCGGTAGTGGAAGGTTATGCGCACTTGCTGGTCTTGTTCGCCGAGGGCGGCAATCATATCGCGCGTCCATTCGCCGTACGGGGCTGTCGTTAGAATCGACTGTTCGCAGAGCCCGCGCCCCGTGTTTGTCGAGTTCGAAAACGGGGTCGAGATGGCGGTGAGTTCGCCGTTCTTATTGAGTGAATATTCGACGACGACAATTGTGTTGACCGCCGTATTGAGGTCGTACGCCGACCCGAGCAGATTCCATTGGCGAGAAATCGCCTCAATCATTCTCTGCTGGTACGCGCCGAATTCGCTGAAGCGCGAGTCCACCGCGACAGTCCCCTGCGAGCTTGCCCGCGTGCGGTTGTCGGCGAGCGGCCCTGCGGGGATTTTCATACTAAGGTACGGGCGCGGCTTGGGCGCGGGCAGGGATTCGTCGGTCGGAGGCGTCGGGGCGTCGGCGTTTTGCGCGGTCTGTTTTTCGGCTTGGGCGGGGGGCTGGTTTTGCGCGGGATTTCCCTTTGCCTGCGCTTGTTTTTGCGCGGGGGCTTCCGAAATTTTTTCCGCGTTTGTTTGGGCGGTTTTTGTTTTTCCGTCCGCGCCGTCAGGGTTAAAGTTCGGGACTTTTTCTTCGGCGTTTGCGGCGGTTGGGAGCGGAGAGGACTTCGCGCCGATGTCGTATCGCTGCGAAGTTTCGGCTTCGGGCTGCGTTTGGGGCGTTTGGGCGGCTTCGGGCTGTGCGGCGGCTTGCGGCTGCGATTGTTGCGGCTGTTGCGCATTTGCCGCCGTTTGGTTTTGCGCGGGCGTTTCGAGTTCCGAAACCTGCGCGGGTTGTTCGAGCGGGCGTTCGAGCGTCTCGAGCGGTGCCTGCGGGTTCAGGGCATCTTCGGGCGACGACGTGCCTTCGACGATTTTCTTTCCGTCCTTGATTTCCCCCTCTACGTACGGCATTTTCGACTTCGACGAAGGGTCGGGGAGAATGTCGGCGGCGCGCTGGTCGGTGAACGATTCGGGGGCGTCGGGCGAGGCGGGTTTTTCGGTGTTTGCAAAGGGGTTTGCCTCGACGAAATCGGGGATTTTTTTCGCGATTTTCGGCGGGAGAATTTCGAGCTTCAGTTCGCCGTCTGGCTCGGACTTTGGGGCGGCGGAAAAATTCAAAAATGCGGACGGGGCGGCAAAGTAAAGCCCCAAGTGGACGAGCAGCGTTATTACAAGCGCGATTGCCGCCGCGGTTTTGTCGGAGGATTTGCCTATCGAATATATGTCGATGTTGCCCGTTTGGCGATTCATATCCGCGAAAACTCGGCAAGCAGTCTTTCGACAAGCCCGCAGGGAAGCCCCATTACGTTGTCGAAATTCCCCTCGATTTTTTCGATAATCATACTGCCGTGCTCTTGGGCGGCGTATGCGCCCGCCTTGTCGAGGACATTGACGGTTTCGATGTATTTTTCGATTTCGGCGGCTGAAAGTTTTTTGAAGCTAACGCGCGACTCCTCCGCGGCGACGAGTTTTTTTTCTCCGCCGAGCCCCGCGAGCGCGACGCCCGTGAACACCGAATGCGTTTTGCCCGAAAGTTCGGCGAGCATTTCCGCCGCCCGCTTTTTGTCGGAGGGCTTGCCGTAGATTTTGCCGTCGAGCGCGACTATTGTGTCCGCGCCCAAAACAACCCGTTCTTCGGGGTAGCGGCGCGCTACTGCAAGAGCTTTTATGTATGCGTTGTGGCGCACCAATTCCGACGGTTCAAGCCCCTGCGAGTTGTCCTCCTGCGCGTCCGAGACCCGCACTTCGAACGGAATGTGCGCCCTTTCGAGCAGTTCGCTGCGTCTCGGCGACGCCGACGCGAGTATGATTCGGTTTTCCATAAGGCTTGTTGTCGAAAAAAATGGGCGGTCAATCCGAAATCCGCCGTCTATTATTTGGCGGATTCGGGTTGTTCCTGCGCTTCCTGCGCCTTTGCGGCTTCAGCTTTAGCCTTTGCCTCGGCTTCGGCGGCGAGCTGCTCGGCGAGCATTTGCGCGGTGTTCGGAAAGGGCGGATAGATGAAAGATTCTATCGAAACGGCTTTGCGCGTTGGTATGTCGATGTCGATGACGCAGCCGCATATTCGCGGGTCGCCCTCCGCCATCAAAAACGCCCTCGGGCGTCCGTCGATGAACCTTTGCAGAATGACTTCCCATTTCCTGCCCAGACATGAAGTCCACGGGCCCGTCATTCCCGCGTCGCTCAAAAAGGCGAGCCCTTTGGGGAAAATCCGCGCGTCGTTCGTCGGGATATGCGTGTGTGTGCCGACTACCGCCTGCGCCCTGCCGTCCAAGTGCCACGCCATCGAGACTTTTTCGGAGGTCGTTTCGGCGTGGAAGTCGAGGAAAATCGCGTCGCACAGGGGTTTGATTCTGTCTATCATTTCTCCCGCCGCCGCGAACGGGCAGTTCGCCTTGATTTTCATCAGAGTCTGTCCCAAAAGCGAGAATACCCCCAGCTTTTCGCCGTTCTTTTCGAGAATCAGATAGGTCTTCCCTGGGTTGCTTTTCGGGAGATTTGCGGGGCGGCAGACGTTTCCCATCGACTCGATTTCCCCCTCGAAGCAGCGTTGGTCCCAAATGTGGTCGCCGAGCGTAATCGCGTCGACACCGTAGCGGA
Source organism: Opitutia bacterium UBA6410 (assembly GCA_002437405.1). GTDB lineage: Bacteria > Verrucomicrobiota > Verrucomicrobiia > Opitutales > Intestinicryptomonadaceae > Merdousia. The sequence continues at coordinate 47,223 of DJPO01000117.1, forward strand.
AGAGGTCTTCCGCCATATTTTTGGTGATGCCGTTGCCGCCCGCCGCGTTTTCGCCGTTGGCTATGACGAAATCCGCGCCGAGCTTTTCGCGAATCGCCGGCAGGTTATCGGCGAGAACCTTTCTCCCCGGTTTGCCGACGATGTCGCCTATGAAAAAAATCCTCATTACGCGAGCAGTCCGAGTTTGCGGGAAAGTTCGCGCATATCCGCGACCGCGCCCTTGGGCGAGAGTTCGGGATCGATTTCGACGAGGATACCTTTTTGCTTGTAGAAGTCGACGAGCGGAAGGGTCGTGGAGTGGAACACTTCGAGACGCTTTGCGACGGTTTCGGGCTTGTCGTCTTCGCGGACATAGAGCTTGCCGCCGCATTTGTCGCAGACGCCCTCGGTCTTCGGGGGATTGTACAGTTTGTGGAAAGTCGTCTGGCAGTCGGAGCAGATGAGGCGTCCAGAGGTGCGCTTGATGATTTCTTCGTCGGGGACGTTCAGATAGATGACGCTTTCGATTTTCTCGCCGAGTTCTTCGAGCATTTTGTCGAGCATTTCCGCCTGCTTGATTGTGCGGGGAAAGCCGTCGAGAATGAAACCCTTTTGGGTGTCGGGCTTTTGGAGGCGGTCTTTCACCATTGCGGCGGTCACTTCGTCGGGGACGAGTGCGCCCTTGGAGATGTACGACTTGGCGAGGTTGCCGAGTTCCGTACCCTCCTTGATATTGAATCTAAACAGGTCTCCCGTGGAGACTTGTACGATGCCCAGAACTTCGCAGAGGGCTACGGCTCGTGTGCCTTTGCCGCTTCCCGGTGCGCCTAACATAATCAGATTGGCTTTTTTCATGGTCTAATTTGTAAGTCGAATAAAATTGCAATTTCGGCGGGAATCGGCAAGCCTTTTTTATTATGGAGCACATTGATTGGAAGAACCGCATTTGCGGCGTAGTTTCCGACGGGAACGGAAAAGTTGCGTTGTACCGCGACATCGACGGTCAGCGAGTCCGCACGCAGGCGGATTTCGAGCCGTTTTTGTGGGCGACCCGAAACGCCGAATTCGACCCCGCCGCCGCCACCGCAACACCGCTTGCGGGCGCGGATTGCGCTCCGCTCGACACCCTCCTTTCGTTCCGCGACACCGCCGCGTACGACGCCTTTTTGAAGGCGCGGAACAAAATCCTGCCCATACAGAAACTCGGCTGCGACGAAAACCAGTTTCTGGCGCGGAACTGCTGCCGAATGTTTGGCGGAATGCGCTTCGACGAAATCAAAATATGCGCCCTGCGCGTTTTCGTCTCAGATTCGCCCGCAACCGAGGGGATAATCTACGCCGCGGCGTTTTCGGGGCTTGGCGGATTCAAACTTTTGCGCTCGGACGGATTTTCGACCGACTCCGAAAAAAAACTGATAGCCGAAATTTCCGCAGAAATCGCCGCGCGCGACCCCGACGTAATCGTCGGTCACGAAATCTTCCGCCGAAGCCTCGCCGCGCTTTCCGAGAGGGCGAAAAAGCTGAAAATAAAGCTCGAATGGGGCAGGGGCGGGGAGGCCGCCAAATTCAAGAAGTCGCGGCTGAGGCTCGCCGAGCGCGCTCTCGGGTATTTGAGGTGCGACATTGCGGGCAGAACCGTCGCCGACACTTCGCTGATGTCGCAACTGTACGATGTTAGCGTGCGCGAAATCGCGTCGTATTCGCTAAAGGATTGTGCCGAGCATTTTCGGGTTTCAGCCGATTCCAGCCGCGACATCGAGCGCGCGGGCACTGCTTTGCGCGACTTCTCCGAAAATCCCGAAAAATTCGAAAAAGACGCCGAAAACTGGCTTTCGGATTGTCTGCGGCTTTGCGAAATCCTTTTGCCGACGTATGTGGCGCAGGTCGCGAATTTCCCGATGACGCTTCAGGAGTGTCTGTTGCGCGGCAGCGGCGCAAAGGTCGAAAATCTGTTTATGGAAAAATACCTCGCGGCGGGTGCGGCGTTGCCGATTCCCGAGCGGACAAACTATTTCGAGGGTGCGCTCTCCGAGAGCTACGAGACGGGCATTTTTTCAAAGGTTCTCCACTACGACGTTGCGTCGCTGTATCCGAGTCTGCTGTTGCTTTTGAACAGATGCCCAAAGAACGATTTTCTCGGTGTTTTCATCGAAGAGCTGCGCAGGCTGAAGCAGTACAGGCTGAAATACAAGGCGTTGGCGAAGAGCGAAAAAAACAGGGCGCTTGCCGACGAGTACGACGCCCGCCAAAAGAGTTTCAAGATTTTGATAAATTCGTTCTACGGATATTTGGGGCTGGACGGCGCGATTTTCGGCGACATTCCGCTTGCCGAGGAAGTCACCAGAAGGGGCAGGGAGTTGCTTTCGTCGATAATCGAAGCCTTCAGGGCGCAGCCCGAGTGTCGGGTTCTCGAGGCGGACACCGACGGTATTTATGTTCAGAGCGAAAAATATTTTTCCGCTCCCGAAGAGCTTCTTTCAAAAGTTCTTCACGTTGTTCCCGACGGTATAGACTTGGAGTTCGACGGCGCGTACGATTCGATGCTTTGCTACAAGGCGAAGAATTACGCGCTGCTCGCGGGCGGGGAAATCATACTCAAAGGTTCCGCCTTCCGCAACCGCGGGCTCGAGCCGCTTTTACGCACGTTGACGGCCGAAATGGTAAAGGCAAAGCTTTCGGGCGATGTCGGAAAAATGGAGGAAACGATTGCGCAGGCTCGCCGAAGAGTGCTTGCGGGCGAAGTGCAAATCGAGGACTTATCAAAAAGCGAGTATATAAACAAGCCCGTAGCGCAATATTTGGCGGAGACGGCGAAGGGCGGAATGAGGCGTGCGCCGATGGAGGCGGCGGCGATGTTGAATCCCGTGCCGGAGGTTGGGGACAAGATTTCGTACTACATAGCAAAGGGCGACGGGAAGAGGGCGCCCGATTGGAAGAATGCAAGGCCGACTCTTTTATTTGACGATCTCCACCCCTACAACCCCGACTACTACGCCAAGAAAATCGACGACTGGCAAAAACGTTTCAGTGATTTGATGGTATAGTCAGCAAAATTGCGGGGCAATTTTGCGCGGTGATTTTTAGACAGGGGGTCTTGCCCCCTACGGCGGGATTGGCTACGCCACTCCCGCCTACCCCCGCTTGGCGCGTGAAA
>DJPO01000031.1:0-8585 GCA_002437405.1 Opitutia bacterium UBA6410
GTGATTTCACGCGCCCCAAAAAACAACCGCACTGGAATGAACGCCCAAGTACATTCGTTTGAGACGGCTGGGACTGTTGATGGTCCCGGGTTGCGCTTCGTGCTCTTCTTGCATGGGTGCCCGCTGCGCTGCCGCTTCTGCCATAATCCCGATACTTGGGCTTCGGGCGCAAAAGCCTCTATGTCCGCTTCCGAAATTCTTTCGGAAGTCGAAAAATATTCCCCTTTCTTTAAAATGTCGGGCGGCGGCGTTACTATCTCGGGCGGCGAACCCCTTATGCAGCCCGACTTTCTCGCCGAATTTTTGGCTCTTTTGAAGTCGCGCGGCATTCACTCCGCCGTCGATACCTGCGGCTACACTGACATCACGGGGCGCGTCGCCGAAATTGTCGAACTTGCCGATATGTTTTTGCTCGATGTCAAACACGTCGATGCCCGCGGACATATCGAACTTACGGGCAGGGATTACGAAAAGCCGCGGCGGTTTCTCGACTACCTTTGCGAAAAAAACAAGCGCATTTGGATACGCTGCGTTCTCGTAAACGGCATTACCGCGGAGCGCGAATACGCCGAAAAACTCGGCGAATACCTGCGCCCGTACGACGGGAAAATCGAGCGTGTCGAGCTTCTGCCGTACCACAGACTCGGGGTCGGCAAGTGGCGCGAGTTGGGGCTGAAATATTCGCTCGAGGGCGTCGAGCCGACTTCCCCCGAAACCGTTGCGGAATTCAAAAAAATCCTGCGCGGCTATCTGCCGACGCCCGAAATTATCTGAGCTATTCGAGCGGATACGCCGCAGCCAAGTCGCGCAATTCGGCGTCGGTCAACGCGCGGTTGTAGACGGCCAGCCCGCCTATCCGCCCCTTGAAAAAATTGCCCATTCCCGACTTCAGCAAAACCGAGCCGATTGTGAAGTCCGAGCCGTTGTCGCCAATTCCGTCGGGGAAATAATAGGGATTCTTCGAGTGGGTGATTCCGTCGGGATAGCCCTCGAAGCCCTTTGTGTGGTCGATTAGCTCGGGCGCGCGTTCGGCGAACTCGCCGTTTAGGTAGGAGCGTATGTACTTGCCGTCGTAGGTGAATGCCGCGCAGACCCATTTGCCGTGCGGGACTTTCTGCCCGCTCGCCGAATAGTCGATTGAGTACGGGAACGGCGGGGTCGGCTTGCCCGTTTTCGAGATGTGCCCGCACACGTTGTCTCCGCCGTTGTAGTAGGGCAGGGAGACGAAAAGCCCGTATTGGCGTTTGCCGCCGTCCTTGTACTCGTTCCACATTCCGCCGACAAAGCCGATTCCCTCGCCCGACCACTTTACCCACGCGACAACCGTCACTTCGCCCGATTTCACGTTCAGCGCGCCCGTCTGCGCGTAGGGTATCGAAAGGTAGCTTTTGCCGTCGAGCTCCAGACTCTTCCCCGAGAGCGGGCCGTCGTTGACGGTTTTGACGTTGCCAAAGGCGGTCGGGGTGAATTTTCCGCAGGTCGACGAAAGTCCGTCGGCAAAATTCCACGCCGCGACGAATCCCTCGGGCTTTTCGAGCGGGTCACTTTTTTTGCACGCGGGCAGGGCGGACAGTAGCGCAGCCGCCGACAACAACATCAAAATTTTCGGAAATTTCATATTCCGCAGTATGGATTTTCGCGCTTTGCCCGCAAGCCGAAAATCCCCCGAAAAGGGCGATTGTTTGTTGACAAACGCGCGGTTTTCTCCATTACTAAGCGGACATAATCGGCTCTCCGAATCCGCATTTCGCGACGAAACTGCGGCGGCGTTCCGTTCGACACACAAAAAGCAAAAGGCGCGGCAGTCCCGCGCCCAATTTTCCGAACAAAATTGAAAAAATCGGATTCCTTCAAGGCCGTATTCTTTGACGCGCTGAAAAACTACGCATCGAAAAACAACAGCGCGTGGCATACCCCAGGGCATAGCGGCGGCGCGTTTTTCCTGCGCTCGAATGCGGGGCGCGAATTTCTCGACTTCGTCGGCGAAAACGTCTGCAAGGCGGATTTGTCCGTGTCGGTAGAGGAGCTTGGCTCGCTTTTGGGGCACTCGGGGCTCATTGGCGCGGCGGAGAAAAACGCCGCAAAGGTCTTCGGGGCGGACAGGACGTTTTTCGTCCTCGACGGAACGTCGGCGGTCAACCAGATAATCTTCGGGGCGTGCGCGGGGCGCGGCGACACGGTTGTGGTCGACAGAAACTGCCACAAGTCGGTCTACCACGCGCTGATTTCGACGGGCGCGCGCCCGATTTACATTTCGCCCGTGCGCAATGCCGCGGGGCTTATCGGCCCGATTCGCAAGGCGGATTTGTCCGCCGAAAGGCTCGCGGGGGCGGCGGCGGACGGCGGACTTTGCGCGGACGCGGCGCGGGTCAAACTGATGACGCTCACGAACTCGAACTACGACGGCGTTTGTTCGAAGACTTCGGATTTCCTGAAGTTGAACGTTGCCGCCAATTTGCATTTCGACGAGGCGTGGTTTGCCCACGCGAAATTTTCGCCCGTCTATTCGGGATTTTTCGCGCTCGACGACTCGACGCGCGCGGATTGCCCCGTGTTTGTTTCGCAGTCGACGCACAAAATGCTCGCGGCGTTTTCGCAGGGGTCGATGCTGCACATCAAAGAGGGCGCGAAAAGGCGCACAGTTGCGGGCGCGATTGACGAAACCTACGCGATGCACACCTCGACTTCCCCGCAATACAACATCATTGCGTCGCTGGACATAACGGGGGCGATTATGTCCGAGCGCGGCGAGGCTCTCGCGGAGGAGACCGTATCCGCCGCCGTTCGGCTCAGGCGGGAAATCGCGCGCAGGGCGGAGGCGGCGCGGGCTGCGGGCGACTGGTATTTCGACGTTTGGCAGCCGCGCGTTGTCGAAACTCCCGACGGCTCGGAAATTCCGTTTTGCGAAGCGGACGAAAAATATTTGGCGTGCGATTCGCGCCCGTGGCTTATCCGCCCGCACGACAAGTGGCACGGATTCTCGGGGCTCGGGGAGTCGGACATTGCGCTGCTTGACCCGCTGAAAATCACGATTACGACCGAGGGTTTCGACGCCCGCTGCGGCGCGGGGGCTGGCGGAAAGCGGCGCGGGATTCCCGCAAAAGTCGTGGCGCGTTTTCTCGCCTCGCGCGGAGTCGTCTGCGAAAAGACCGATTTGTATTCTTTTTTGATGCTCCACTCATTCGGAATCGGCGAAGCCCAGCACGCGCGGCTTTTGGACGCGCTCGACGAGTTCAAAAAGCTCTACGACGCCGACGCGCCGCTCGAAGACGCAATCCCCGAACTTGTCTGCGACTACCCGAGTGTCTACTCGAGCGTCGGCTTGCGCGGGCATTGCGACAAGATGGATTTTTTCATTCAAAAGGCGCATACCGCCGAGACGATGAACCGCGCGTTCGGCAATCCGCCGCGCCCGAAGATGACGCCCGCGGACGCGTTCAAGCGCGTAGTGGACGGCAAGTCCGAGTATGTGCCGATACGCGAGACGCTCGGGCGCATTTCCGCCGCGGCAGTCATTCCGTATCCCCCCGGCGTTCCGCTGATATTCGGCGGCGAGCTTTGGGGCGAGGGCGATTGCGCGATTGCCGAGTATCTCTCAGACTGGGAGGATTTCGAGAACGAATTCAAAGGCTACGAGACGGAGATAATGGGTGTCGAACGTCGCTTCGCAAACGGCAGGATTTCCTTCGCGGTGCTCTGCCTTGCGGACTGAATTTGAATCTATCTGGTATTCCCCCCGTTCCCGCCCGCGTGTTGGCACAAAAAAAACGGACTTCAATCGAAGTCCGTTTTTTGTGTCCGTTATTTATTCGGACTATTTGAATTTTACGATGTCGACTCTGCGGTCGTGTCTTGCTTCGGGCGAGGTCTTGGCAACGTCCATTGTTGCGCCCGCTTCGCCGCGCGCGATGATTTCAACGCGTTCCGCGCCGATTCCGAGACCCGACATATAGTCGGCTACTGCCTTCGCGCGCTTGTCGGAAAGGAGCATATTGTATTCTTCCGTGCCGTACCAGTCGGTGTGGCCTACGAGGACTACTTTAAAGTCGGGGTTGTTTGCGAAGAAGTCCGCCGCCTTTTTGACGTTTGCGCGTTCCGCGGGAGCGACTGCGTATTGGTCGAAACCGAAGTAAATCGTGACGACGATGTCTTCGGGGCGGATATTTTCGGGGTCGAAGCCGTTAATGCCGTTGATTCCGTTGATGTCGCGTTCCTGCAAGCCGTCGGCGTTCATTGCGGCGTCCGAGGGGAGTCCGTTGGGATTGAGTTCGTTGCCTGCGTTGCCCGCGCGTGTGTCGAGCGGCGAGGGGCCGTCCATGGAGTCGCAAGCGGCGAAGATGAATGCCGAAAAGGCAAGTGCGGTAAGGGCGATGATTCTTTTCATATTTTTTCCAAAAAAGTTGAATTTCGTAAAAGTATCGGGTTAAACGGCGTTATTGGCAAGCCTTTTTTGCAAAAACTTGGGGCGCGTCCGCCCGCAATTTCGCCGCGATGTCCAGCGCAAAGTATGTCAGGATTATGTCCGCGCCCGCGCGTTTTATCGAAAGCACGGATTCGTCGCGCACGCGTTCCAAATCGACCCAGCCTTTCTGCGCCGCCGCCATAATCATCGAGTATTCCCCCGAAACCTGATAGGCCGCAACGGGCAGGTTCGTCCGAGCCTTGATTTTCGCGACGATGTCCAAGTACGAGCCTGCGGGTTTTACCATAATCACGTCCGCGCCCTCCTCCTCGTCGAGTGCAGCCTCGCGCAGTGCCTCCGAGGCGTTGGCGGGGTTGAGCTGGTAGCCGCGCTTGTCGAGGTATTTTTTCTTCGAGCCGCCGCCTTTGGGGGTCGTGCCGATTGCGTCCCTGAACGGGCCGTAGTATGCCGACGCGTATTTCGCGCTGTATGCCATAATGGCGGTTTCGTCGAAATCGCATTCGTCGAGCGCGGAGCGTATCGCGCCGATTCGTCCGTCCATCATATCCGACGGCGCGACGAAATCCGCCCCCGACTGCGCCGCAAGCACCGACATTGCCGCGAGTATTTCGACGGTCTCGTCGTTGATTATCCAAGTGCCAGAGTCGTCCAAAATGCCGTCGTGGCCGTGCGATGTGTAGGGGTCGAGCGCGATGTCGGCTGCAACTATCATTTCGGGAAAACGCTTTTTGACCGCCGCAATCGCGCGGTTTGCCAGCGACTTCGGGTTGACCGCCTCGTCCGCGTGCAGGCTCTTGAGCGAGTCCTCGACGAGCGGGAAGGGGGCGATTGCGCGCACCCCGAGTTTCATCGCCTTGTCGCAGAGTTTCAGAAGCGAATCTATCGAGTGTCTGTAGACGTTGGGCATCGACGGAATCTTGACCGTTGCGTTTTTGCCCTCGCATACGAAGACGGGCAGAATCAGGTCGGCGGGCGAGACGCGGTTTTCGGTGCAGAGCGCCAGCATTGACGCGCCCTTGCGCAGACGCCTCGGACGCTTCGGCATATCGAGCTTGAATTTTTCTTCCATTGTGTTTTGATATTGTACCGCTCGTAAAAAAATCTCAATAAAAATGAACCCAAGTATCCACAATACGCTTTCGAGAAGAAAAGAAGAACTCGTCCAGACAGGAAAAGTTTTCGGAATGTACTGCTGCGGCCCGACGGTCTACGGCCCCGCGCATATCGGCAATTTCAGGACGTTCCTCGCGCAGGACGTGCTGCGGCGCGTATTGGAGTGCGCGGGAATGAAGGTAAAACACGTGCGCAACATCACGGACGTGGACGACAAAACCATTCGCGAAAGCCGCAAGCTCGGTATGACGCTCGCCGACTTCACAAAAAAGTGGACGGACAAATTCCACGCCGACTGCGAAAAGCTCAATATGCTCCCGCCCACCGTCGAACCCCGCGCGACCGCCCACATCAAGGAGCAGCTCGATATGGTCTCGAAGCTCGTCGAAAAGGGGCACGCGTATGTCGCGGGCGACGGCAGCGTCTACTTTAAAATCTCTACCGACCCCGACTACGGCAAGCTCTCGGGGCTCGACCGCGAAAACCTCGCGACCCAAAGCGTGAACTCGGCGGGCGACGCGAATCTGGCGGACGAATACGAGCGCGAAAGCGTCTCCGACTTCGCCCTTTGGAAGGGGCGCAAACCCGAGGACGGCGAAAACTACTGGAAATCCCCGTGGGGCGAGGGTCGCCCCGGCTGGCATATCGAGTGCTCGGCGATGTCCACAAAGTACCTCGGCCCGACGTTCGACCTGCACGGCGGCGGCGTCGACCTGTGCTTCCCCCACCACGAAAACGAAATCGCCCAAAGCGAGTGCTCGACGGGCATGAAGCCCTATGTAAAATACTGGTTCCACAGCGCGCACCTGATGGTCGAGGGCGCGAAGATGTCCAAGAGCCTCGGCAATCTCTACACTTTCGACGACTTGGCGGCAAAGGGCTACACCGCCCAGCAAATCCGCTACGCCCTGATTTCGGGGCACTACCGCCAGCAGCTGAACTTCACGTTCAAGGGGCTGGACGACGCAAAGAGCGCGCTCGGCAAGCTCGCAAAGGCGCTCGACGCCGCGCTCGGCAAGCTCGGAATGTCGAAGTCCGACTTCAGGAAGCTCGAGAGGGCAGGCGCGTCGTTCGAAGGCACGATTTTCGAGGGCGCGTGGAATGCCCTTTGCGACGACATCAACGTTCCGAAGGCGCTCGGGGCGGTCTTCGCGGCATTGCCGAAGCTCGGCGAATCGCAGGCGGACATGAAGGCGTTCGGCTCGATACTCTACGCGCTCGGAATCGACCCCCTGCAGGCGCAGGCGGAGGACGAAAAGCCGCAGGAGGAAGCTCCCGAAGAGATAAAAAAGCTGGCGCAGGAGCGTTGGGAGGCGAAGAAATCGAAAGATTTCGCCAAAGCCGACGAGCTGCGCGGGAAAATCTCCGCCGCAGGCTGGGCGGTCTTGGACACCAAAGACGGCTTCACCCTACACAAGGCGTAAAATCGGCTGGCGCGAACGGCGTAAAAACGGTACAAGCAAAAGCGCAGGCTCGGCGAGAGCGGGGCGCGCAAAACAAAAGAGTAGGCTCGAAAAGAGCGAAGTACAAAATAAAAGAGCGGGTCGGCATCAAAGCCGCCCGCTTTTTTTGAAATCCGAAAAATCTTCGAAACTGGATAAAAATCCTAATAAAACTTTTTGACGAGCGATGAGTAGAGCAGTTCGCGCTCGGAGAATTTTTTCGATTTGAGTTTCATTTCCGCAAGCGTTTCGGGCGACGAGCTGAGCTTGCGTATCGCCGCCACGATTTCGTCGTGTGTTTCGGCGAAAATTCCGTTGCCTTCGGAGAGCAGAAATTTATTGTTGTCCGCCCTGTCCAAAATTGCAGCCATCGCAAAGCATATCCCCTGTTCGAAAATCACAGATTGCGAACCCGTCTGCAAAAGAACGTCGCATCCGCAGAGCAGGGCGTTCAGTTCGTCGGGGCTCTTCCAACCCAAATATTCGACTTTGTCGGACGACTCCACCAGCTTCTCGAATTCCGCGCGTATCGAGTTTGTGACGCTGCCCGCCAGAAAGAGTTTTGCGTTGGGGGCATCGGCGTCGATAAACGCTTTTATGTCGTCGAGGGTGTGTTTTCGGGGCTCGAGTTTGCCCGAATGGACGAACGCTACATCGCCGTCGCGCAATCCCAGCTTTCGGCGTTCCGACTCCCGAATTTCTTTGTATTTTTCGTCGGGATACGAAATTCCGCCGAGCGGCAAAAACTCCATTTTATATTTCTTTTCGTCGAGCCCGTAATCGGAAATCAGAAAATCCCTCCTCTCGGGCGTAACATAAAAAAGCTTCGTGAAAAATCCCCCGAACATTTTGTAAAGCCCCGCGTAGACGATTCCGTGCAACAGCTTTCGCCCGACAAAGCTTTTCGAGGTATTGAAATCGTCCGCGTGGTTGTCGGCGTAGAAGCGTACATTCGGGTGTTTTTTTGCGTAGCGCGAAAGCGGAATCAGCGAAAATGTCTGGATTCCGTGCAGGAAGACTATGTCGGGGTTTTCTTCCTTCAAAACGGCGGGAAGAACCGAATAGTATCTGATTTTCCCGTAATGCAGGTATGCGGGTATGAATTTGGGGCGCGGCAGTCTGATTATTTTTATGCCGTTGGAGTCGGTATGCCGCTGCGCGTCGCATTCGCCGTCTTTACCCGCGCTTGTCGAATACGAATTGCAGCCCGTGATAATCGACACTTCGTTGCCGTCCATTCGGTTTTGGAGCGCAAGCAAATTATGCTGGTACAGCCAGCCCTCATTGAATTTGTCGCTTAAAACGAGGTGTACAATTTTCATATTCGGGCAAAACTGCTATTTGTCTTCGCCCCTGAAAATGGCGTTCAGGGATTTCAGCGGCTTGAGGATTTCGTATATCGGATAACCCGAAAGCAATTCCGTAAAGGCGTTTACGTCTTTGGGGAAGCACTTGCCGCCGTAGCCGAATTTGCCGTCGGGCCCGGGGACTTGCGTGTGGGGCGCGTTTATGTAGCCGCTGAGCAGAACGCCCTCGCGGACTTTGTCGTAGTCGAGGTTGTTCTTTTTGCAGATGTCGTATATCCCGTTGAAATAGGTGACCTTCAG
>DJPO01000031.1:8642-33350 GCA_002437405.1 Opitutia bacterium UBA6410
TCTATAAAGCGTTTCCCGACGAAGATTTTTTGCAGCAAATCGCTGTGTGCCGTAAAGACCATGGGTTGTCTGGAAAAGTCTTCGTAGGCGGTTCTTTCGGTCAGAAATTCGGGCATAAAGTAGACCTCTTTGCCGAACTTTTCGGCGAGGCGTTTGGACGTGCCCGGAATGATTGTCGTTCTGATGAAAATCGGCTTTTGGGGCAGGTTTTCGATTATGGATTCGAGGGTCGTCAAATCCTGCGTTCCGTCCGCCTCCGTGGGAATGTGGATTGAGACAAATATGACGTCGCAGGGCGAGAGGTCATCGTTCATACCTTTGTACGGGTCACTCACCAAGACGGTTATCGAAGAATTATGCTCTTCGATCCAACGTTTCAGCGCGCCGCCGATAAAACCGCACCCGACAATTCCGACTTTTATTCCATTCATAAATATTAAAACAAGAAATCCTCTTTGCCGCCGCTTGTCAAAATTTTTTTGACTGTTTGTTCGCGCGGTTCGGCGGAATATTAAAAATGCGGAAGATTCCGCAATATACGGATTAGGAAAACGAAAAATCAATATTCGGAGAAGCCGCGGCGGCAGCCGAAACTATGCCAAGACGGAGTAGACGGCGAGCATTATCATTGCCGAGCCCGTCAGGCGGCGGAGGGTGCTTGCCTTGTTCAGCTCCCTCAGGGAGGGATTTATGTGCCCCGCCGCGAGTATCAAAAGTACCGACATTATTCCGCGCGTGTTGTAGAGTATATTGCATAGTCCCGCGCCGACTTCTCCTATGATTGCGATAACCATCAAAACCGCTTCGGCTGTCATCAGTATTGCCGAAAACGCACCAAGCAGCAGGGTTTTTTTGTCTGTGTTTCGGAAGTCGCGGCAAAGGGTTTTTATGTACGGAACTGATAGTATTGCGAGGACTATGTTGTTGATCGACAGGATAATCATTCCGTCGAAATTCCCCGAGAATTTCTGGAAGAGCACGTCGCACATTGCGTATGATATGCAGGCGATTGCCGCAAGCGCGTATGTCCAAAGCCGTTTGCCGCGCGGAGTTGTGTCGGACTTCGAGTAGCCCATTATGAACACCGCCGCGCAGCACAACAATCCCGCGAATATTAGCGACTTCGGGGTTTCTCCGCCGACTATTATGTGCAGGAATAGTATCACCAGCAGGATTTTTATCCCCATAATCGGGGTCATCAGGCTGACTTCCCCTTTGTGCGAGCACAGAAAAGTCGCCCAATTGCCTATTGCAAAAAGTACGCCCGTCAAAAGCGGCTGCCAGAGCAGGCGCGGGTTTACCGACTGCCAGTTGCAAACGAGCGTCGGCAGAAAAGCCAAAAACATCAGGAAATTGGTCATCGCCAAAATGGAGGTCGGCGACAGTTTGCCGTCGGCGGTCGACGCTTTCACGAAGAGCACGCTCAGGCAGTATGCCGCAGCCGCAGCCACGGGTAGCAACAATTCGGGGGAATAATTCATGGTCGGAAAAGGTTAGCGCGGGGCGGCTGTTTGAAAAGCATTTTTTTGCGCAATTTAGGCGGCGTTGTTCCGATAGAAAAATCTTGAAAACTGGCGAAAAAAACGAATACTTTTATTCGATTTATTTGGTTTCAAACTTTCGGGGAGATTCCATTTCGGCATTTTAACAATTTTTTTCTGATTTATGAAATTTGCAAATTTTATTCTTTTGGGTGCGGCTTTCGCCGTATCGACGTTTGATGTTTCCGCGCAGACCGCCGCAGTCGCCGACTTGCAGCAGGACATGGCGCAGCTTAAGTACGACGTGGGCAAGCTGCGTCTTGAGGTCGAGCAGCTGCGCCGCGAAAACGAGGCACTCGCCCAGCGGCTGCGCTCGGTGCAGACTTCCTCGGTAGGTTCCGAGACTGTGCGGCAGCAGGTTTCCGTCGTGAAGTCGGAGGTTGCGGCGCAGAACGAGGCTCTCAAGCGCGAAATCGTGAGCCTCGTGCGCAAGGATTTGGAGGCGATGGCTTCGCAGACCAATACGAATATCCAGAAAATCGCGGCGGCTGTCGGCAACCGCCCGCAGGCGGAGCTTCCGACGAACTTTTCGGACAACTACCCGAAGACGGGCATCACGTACACCGTCCAGTCGGGCGACTCCATCAGCAAAATCGCCCGCAAGCACAATTCCAAAATCAAGTGGATTCAGGACGCCAACAAAATCGCCGACCCGTCGCGCGGGTTGAGAGTCGGCGACGAGATTTTCGTCCCGCAACAATAGGAGGCAGAATATGGCAATCCAACGCAAATCATTGGGCAGGGGGCTGGGCTCGATTATCTCGGCGGGCGCGAAAAAGACCGCGGATTCGGGGATTCGCAAAATCGGCGCGGCTTCGACCCCCGCAGTGCCCGCCGCCCCCGCTCCGCTGAAAGTCCAGATTTCCGCCCACGGGCTCTTCACCGAAATCCCGACCGACAAGATTGCGACAAGCCCGTATCAGGCGCGCCGCGAGTTTTCGGAGGACGAAATAAAAAATCTGGCGGAGTCGATTTCGTCCGAGGGGCTGCTCCAGCCGATTCTCGTGCGGCAGATTCCCGACGGATACGAGCTGCTCGCGGGAGAGCGCAGGCTCAGGGCTTGCAAGTTGCTGGGCATGCGCAAAATCGTGGCGTGCGTCCAGAATGTCAGCGACGCCTCCGCCGCCGCGAAGGGGCTTATCGAAAATATCCAGCGCGCCAATCTCAACCCGATTGAAACCGCGCGGGGTATCGCCTATTTGGTTGCCAATTTCCACCTCACGCAGGAGGCGGTTTCGCAGAGGCTTGGCAAGCAGCGTTCGACAATCGCGAATTTGCTGCGCCTTTTGAATCTGCCCGAGAGCGTGCAGGGGTACATTGCAAGCGGAATGCTTTCGCTGGGGACGGCGAAGGTGATTATGGGGCTCGACGACAAAGCCCAGCAGGAAATCCTCGCGCGCAAAATCATCGAAAACGGGCTGAACGTGCGCGGGGCGGAGGACGCCGTGCGGCGAATGAAAGGCGAATCGTCGCGTTCGGACTCGGCTTCGGCGGCGAAGGGCGCGAGCCAGTCGACAGTCGTCCGCGACGTCGAAAACAAAATCGCCCTGAGGCTCAACGCGAAAGTCGAGCTCAAGCACAGCCCGCGCAAGGGGAAAATCGTAATCGAATATCTCGGCAACGACGACCTGCACAGGATTCTCGAAATTATGGGAGTCAAAATCTGATTTGAAGCTTTTTGCGTACAGTCTGTTTTTTCTGTCGGCGTCCGCGTTTTTTGCGGACGCCTACGCCGTTTTGAACAACGACTTTACGCGCGCGAACACGACCTTCACAAACCGCCGCTATCGGGACTCGAAAACGAGCGACATGAACGACAAACGTTTCCGCGATTCGGGAAAAATGCTCGAGCGCAAGCAGTACGAAAATATCGGCGACGTGTCGTATCTGCGCGAGCGCAAACCGCGCTTCGAGGAGGGGCTGCCCGCCGAAGACATGGCAAAGCGCAGGGCGCGCGGCGACGGCGAAATGTTTGGGGGAATCCCCGAATATATGGGCAAGACGAAGGACGACATCTGGAGCGGGGCGAATGTGCCGCTTGGCATAAAAAACACGGACAGGGATTTGACGAAAGTCTACGAGGGGAAAATCGACGTAAACCGCCGCGCGACCGACTATCAGGAGCTGCTCAACGACTATTATTCCGACGTTATGGAAATGTCCATGCGCGAAATAAACAAGTACTACTTCCGCGAATCCCACTCCGACGACCCGGGGATTCCGACGACTCAGGCGGGCGGCGGTCTGCGCGGCGACGATTCCTCTTTTTGGGACTTCCTTTCGCGCGACCAGAATCTCGGGCGCGGAAAAGTTTCGATAAAAAAATTCAGGCTCGACAAGGACGGCGCGGGGTCGAGTGCGGCTGCGTCGGACACTTCGGCGGAGGCGGCTGAGGCGGTTTCGTCCGTGCCCGCGCCCGCAAGCGGTCAGTCTGCGGTATCCGCCGCGCCGCGTCAAAGCCAGTCGTACATTCCCGCGGTTCATTCGCCGAGCGGAAACGTGCGCTCGATTGAGACAATCGACGAGGACGTCGGGCGGAAATTCCAATTTATGCGCGTTCCCGATTCTCTGCGTTCGGGCGACGCCACGATAAAAGTCGAAGTCAAGGAATCGGATTTTTAACAAACGGATTTTTGCAAATTTTACCTATGAAAAAAGTATTATACACATTGACGGCTGCGTTATTTGCCTGTGCGGGTTTCGCGGGGGAAGTTGTTTTCGAGGAGGCGTTCGACTCCGAAGATTCTGTCGCAAAATACGGGCAATGGGCGAAGGTCGAGTTCGATAAGGGCGGGAAAGGCGAAAAAGGTTCGCTGAAAATGACGCTCGAAAAAAAGGAGATGTCGGGTATTTCGATGTCGTTCGACGCCAAAAAACTGCGCGGAAGCGTGCTTGAAATGTCGTGCGAAATCAAGGGCGACAACATTGCAAGCGACGGCAAGTTGTACAGCCAGCCCAAGTTTATGATAACCGCCAAGGGCAAGAGCCGCACGGTCTACGCAGGGCCGGGCATTCAGCTCGGGAATTTCGGCTGGACGAAATACAAAGCCGAATGCAAAGTGCCGTCTGACGCGACGGAGGTGTCGTTTTTCATGGGGCTTCAAAATTGCAGCGGCACGATCCGTTTCCGCAATGTGAAAATCGAGGACAGGCTGAAAAACCTGCCGCTTGGGGCTCTCGCCAATGTCGGATTTGCCGACGAAACCGCGGGCGACAACAAGGGCGGCTGGTTTGACGGCGGCGCGGCGGAGGACGCGTCGAAATTCAACGGAAAGCCGAATGTCTCCATTCCCTATTTTATCATATCCCCCGAAAAGAACGGCGGGCGCGCGGCGGTGCTTTTGGGCAAAAAGCCGATGGGCGCGGATTCGGCGAAAATCGGCGGAATCGGCAGAGCCGCAAAATACCTCTATATTCTAAATGCAGTGCAGGCGCCCGCAAAGGGCGTTGTCGGGAGCGTTGCGATAGCGTCGGCGGACGGCAAAAAGCACGTCTTCAACCTCGAATACGGCGTAGATACCGCGTGCTGGCAGGACGTTCGGAGCGAAATTAAAAACGCGGCACTCGGCGCGGGCTGGGCTGCGCCCAAGGGACACCGCCGCACAAACGGGCTCTACTCGACGCGCTTGGCGATTCCCGAAAACTTCGGGGAAATCGAGTCCGTCGAATTCGGCGGCGCGAAAGTTCCGTGGATTATCGTAGCAGCCGCGCTCTCGGACGAAAAGTTCAAGTTCCCGTCCGAGTCGAAGTTCGTCGTCAAGGCGGGCAAGGACTGGAAGCCGCTGCCGATTCTCCAAAACATCGACGTGAAGGAGGGCTCGGCTCTCGACTGCTCCGCGCTCTGGAATATCGGCGAGATAAAACACAGGGTCGTGGCGTCGAAGCAGGGCGGGTGGCTTGAGCTCGAAAACGCCCCGGGAGTCCCCGTAGCGTTCCAGACTGTCGCAAATCAGGGCACGACGTACCACGAGTACATAAAGACAAAGGAGAGCACCGAGGCCTATGTAAAGCAGTTGCGGATTCAGGGCTACAATATGGCGCGTTTCCACTATCTCGACTTTTCGCTGATGAGCGGGGCGACGAAGCCGCTCGAGTTCAACAAGGAGATGTTGGACAGGGTTGACTACTACATTTACTGTCTCAAAAAGAACGGCATTTATCTGAATCTGGACGCGATGTGCAGCCGCTACGGGTTCGAGCTTGGCAACACGTGGGTTCCCGACGATTCGGGCAGAAACTACAACTTCGACCTCTTCTTCAAAAAGAGCGCGCGCGACAACTGGTACGCGGGCGTGAAGGAGCTTCTGACGCACGTCAACCCATATACGAAAACCCGCCTTATCGACGACCCCGTTCTCGCGATTCTCAACGCAAAGAACGAGCAGGAATTCGGAATGTTGCGCGACCCGCACAACCCCGAGGATCTGCGCCCCGCGTGGATTGAATTCCTCAAAAAACGCTACGGGACTGTCGAAAAATACAACGCGGCGTGGAAGACTTCGGCGGCTTCGTGGGACGATGTGAAGCTCTACAAAAACGACATCTCGTGGGGCAGGGACGCCCGCGCGCGCGACATCGCTCTATTCAAATTCGACATCGAAAAGGATATGTGGCAGTGGTTCGAAAAGAGCTTCAGGGAGATGGGCTACAAGGGGCTTTGCGCCAACTACGATATGATTAAGTCGCGCAGGTATACGTCCATCAGAAAGGATATGCCGATGGTCATGATGCACTCGTACCACGACCACCCCGCGTACAATGTCGGCGGCACGACGCGCTTTTGGCCGAAGAGTTCGCTCGGGAACGCCAACAGCATTTTCAGGGGAATCGCGGGCTCGGCGATTTGGCACAAGCCGCTTTTGGTCACCGAATACGGGCACGTTTTCTGCGATCCGTACCGCTACGAACAGGCGTTTTCAATCGGCGCGTATGCCGCGCTTCAGGGAATCGGCACGCTCACCGTGCACGCGCAGGCGGTCGGCTACGGCAGCCAGAACTCCCCGATTATCCCGTTCTTCTGCATGTTCGACCCCGTAAACAAGGCGTGCGAATTTTTGACGACACATATGCTCGTGCGCGGCGACGTGGCGCGCTCCAAATCCGCCCTGCGCGTTGACTACTCCACGCAGGAGGAATTCGACAAGGCGACGATAAACGACGCTATGGGCAAGGGCGAATCGTCGATGTCGCTCGTCGTCAGGGTTTCGGATCTGCCCGACTCCGACGCAAAGCCCGACGCGGACGAAATCGCGGTAAAATCGGGCAAGGGCGCGGCTACGATGACCTTCGAGGGCTACTCGGTTGTCGCCGACTCCAAGGGCGGAATCAGCGCGGACGGCATCGTGGCGCAGATGAAGGCGCGCGGGCTGCTCGACAAGAACAACCGTACGGACGCCGCAAAGGGCATTTTCGAAAGCTCGACTGGCGAACTTTATCTCGACAGCGAAAAGCACTATATGACGGTAAATACGCCGCGCCTTCAGGCGATGTGCTCCGAGGCTGGCGGAAAGTGCGAGCTTGCGGATTTCGCGGTTTCGCGCATGAGCGAGCGCGGGTGCGCGGCGGCGGTTAGCGTCGACGGCAAGCCGCTTGCGCAATCCGAACGCATAGTCGTGGTTTTTGCGACCAACTCGCTCAACGACGGCATGACGTTTCTCGACGACGCGATGGACAGGGTTATGAACTGGGGCAAGCCGCCCGTTTTGAACAAGACTGGCAGGCTCTCCTTCAAGCTCAAAAACGCCAACGCCGACAGGCTGAAGCTCTACGCTCTCTCGATGACGGGCGAACGCCTGCGCGAGCTGAATTTGAGAACCTCCGACGGCGGAGTCCGCGCGACTGTCGATACTTCCAAGCTCGAAGTTCCGTCGGTATTCTACGAAATCTGCGTCGATGGCAAATAGGCGCGGGGCTGCTTTGAAGGTCGGGATATGAAGCTCGTTTTTTCGATTGCGGTTGTTTTGTGCGCGAACGGTTTGTTTGCGTACAATTTTCTGTTCACGAGCCACGATCGCGCCGCCGTCGTGCTCGCGGACTCGGACGGGCAAATCCGCTGGAGTATGCCAGCCGACCACCCGCAGAGCGCGGAGGTTTCGCCCGACGGGAAGCGCATTTTCGTGGCGGAGATTTCGGGTGCGCGAATGGTGGACATACAGTCGCGCAAGACGCTTTGGCGTTATGAAACTCCGACAGTGAAATGGGACGGCGAAGAGACCGATACGCTGAAGCGCGGGCAGTCCGTGCGGCTCGAAAATCCCGTAGCGCAGATTCTGGGCGCGGACAGGTTTTTGGTCGGCAACGATGGGCGCGCGACGCTCCTCGAAATCGACTCGAACTCGAACGTTTTGAAAACCGTAAAATGCGAGTCCGAAAAGCGTGTCAAGCACGGCGAGTTCAGGCTCGCGCGCAGGGATTCGCGGGGGCGGTACATTTTCCCTTCGCTGGCGTCGTCGCTGCTTACGGTCTACGATTCGCGGGGCGGGCAGGTACGGCGAATACGCACGGACGGCGGAGTCGTGAGCGCGCAGTTTCTGCCCGACGGGCGGATTTTGGCGGGCGGAATTTTCGGGCTCGCCGCGTACGATTCTTCCGACAAAAAAGTGTGGGCGTTTACGTCCCGCGAGCTGCGCGACGCGCTTTCGGCGGACTCGGACATCGTAATTTGCGACGCGCAACTTATGCCCAACGGCAACATATTGTGCACCACCTATTGCCCGCCGTCGGTCGCGGGGATTCTGGAGGTTTCGTTCGACAAAAAAATCGTGAAAAAAATCTCCTTCGACGGATATTCGCGCCTCTCCGCGCTCCAGCTTTTGGGCGGCGACTTCAAGCCGCTCCCGCATCCCGAATAACGAGTCCCGAGCCGCTCCGCGCTACATTCCCGCGCGGAGCATTTTTATTTGGTCGCGTAGCAACGCCGCCTTTTCGAACTCGAGCCTGTCGGCGGCTTCGAGCATATCTTCGGTCATTTTTGCGATTATTTTTTCGAGCTCGCTTTTCGTCTTTTTCTTCGCGTCGATTTTCGCGTCGGCACGTTTTACGAGCGACGGTTGTATCGGCTTCACGACGCTGTGGGGCGTGATTTTGTGCTTTAAATTGAACTCCTGCTGGATTCTCCTGCGGCGCGTGCAGGTGTCTATCGCGGTTTTGAGCGAGCCTGTCATATTGTCGGCGTAGAGGATTACCCGCCCGCTCTCGTGGCGCGCGGCGCGCCCAGCCGTCTGGATTAGGCTCGTGGCGGAGCGCAAAAAGCCCTCCTTGTCGGCGTCGAGTATGCAAACAAGCGACACTTCGGGAACGTCCAAGCCCTCGCGCAAAAGGTTGACGCCGACGAGCGCGTCGAACTCGCCCGCGCGGAGTCTGCGCAGGATTTCGACCCTCTCGATTGCGTCGATGTCCGAGTGCAGGTACTCGATTCTCACGCCGCTTTCGCGCAGAAATTCCGAGATTTCCTCGCTCATTCTCTTCGTGAGGGTCGTGACGAAAACCCGCTGTTTGCGCGCCGCCGCCGCCTTGATTTCCGC
This sequence comes from Opitutia bacterium UBA6410, assembly GCA_002437405.1. Lineage (GTDB taxonomy): Bacteria > Verrucomicrobiota > Verrucomicrobiia > Opitutales > Intestinicryptomonadaceae > Merdousia. The sequence goes on from DJPO01000031.1 coordinate 17,707, forward strand.
CGCGCAGTCCTCGACCTGCCCCGCAATCGGGCGGACAATCATTTCGGGGTCGAGCAGCCCCGTGGGGCGGATTATCTGCTCGGCGACGGTATCGCTGACGGACAGCTCGAACGGCGACGGGGTGGCAGAGACGAATATCGTGCTGCCCGTGAGTTTGTCGAATTCCTCGGGGCGGAGCGGGCGGTTGTCGAGCGCGCTCGGCAGGCGGAATCCGTATTCGATGAGGCGTTCCTTGCGCGCCCTGTCGCCGTTGTACATTGCACGGATTTGCGGGTAGGTGACGTGGCTTTCGTCCAAAAACAGAATCGTGTCCTTGGGGAAGAAGTCGAGCAGGCACCACGGGCGCGACCCCGCGGGACGCCCCGCCAAGTGCCGCGAATAGTTTTCGATGCCCGTGCAAAAACCCGTCTCGGCGAGCAAATCCAAATCCTGTTCCGTGCGCATTTTTATGCGCTGCGCCTCGAGCAGTTTGTTCTGCTTTTCAAGCTCCGCGACGCGCTCGTCGAGCTCGGCGCGTATGCGGGGAATCGCGGCGGCGATGTTTTCCCTGGGCGTCACGAATCCCGTCGCGGGATAGAGGTCGAAGCGTTCGAGTTTGCCGAGCGACGTTCCAGTGAGCGGGTCGATTTTCTTCAGGCAGTCGATTTCGTCGCCGAAAAATTCGACCCTAAGCGCGCTGTCGAGGTATGCGGGGAAGACGTCCAGAACGTCGCCGCGCACGCGGAAAAGCCCGCGCTCGAACGCCGTGTCGTTGCGCGTATATGAGATGTCCGCGAGCTTTTCGACAAGCTCCCCGCGCTTCATTTTCAGCCCAGGGCGCAGGGGAATCATCATCTTGCGGAAGTCGTCGGGCGACCCCAACCCGTATATGCACGAGACCGTCGCGATTACGATTACGTCGCGCCGCGATACCAGCGCGCTCGCCGCCGAAATCCTGAGCTTTTCGATTTCGTCGTTTATCGAGGAATCCTTTTCGATGTAGGTGTCGGTCTGCGGAATGTAGGCTTCGGGCTGGTAGTAGTCGTAGTAGCTGACGAAGTATTCGACGGCGTTCTCGGGGAAAAACTCCTTGAACTCGGCGTAGAGCTGCGCCGCGAGCGTCTTGTTGTGGGAGATTATCAGCGCGGGGCGGTCGGAGCGCGCGATTACGTTCGCCATCGTAAAAGTCTTCCCCGAGCCCGTGACCCCGACGAGGGTCGTGTATTTCGAGCCGCTTTCGAGCCCCGCGCACAGCTTGTCTATCGCTTGGGGCTGGTCGCCGGATGGGGCGTATTTCGACGAGAGTTTGAAAAGCATTTTTTTCTTGGAGTTTGAGCCGCGCCAGTTGTCGGCGGGGCAGTTTTCGTAAAATAATCGCCTTATTTTCGTTCTATTCAAATTTTTTCATGCGCTTGGGCGGATTTTTATGTTGAACGCCGCAAAAAGCGCGGCAAGAATATCCCCCTAAATGAACGAAGAATCCACAAAAAGAAAAGTCGTGCTCACGGCCGCACAGCCGACGGGCAAACTGCATTTGGGCAACTACCTCGGGGCGGTCAAAAATTGGGGCGAAATGGTCGACGAATACGAGTGCTACTTCGGCATCGCCGACATGCACGCGATGACTATTCCGTACGTTCCCGCCGACCTGCGCCGCAACGTCTTCGACTGCGCCGCACAGTACCTCGCCAGCGGGCTCGACCCCGAAAAGTGCAGCCTGTTCGTCCAAAGCGGCGTCTACGGGCACGCGGATTTGTCGTGGATACTCGGGTGCATCTGCCCCCTCGGCGCGCTCGAGCGCATGACGCAGTACAAGGACAAGGCGCGCAAGCATCAGGACGCGCTGAACTCGGGGCTTTTGTTCTATCCCGTTTTGATGGCCAGCGACATTCTTATATACAATGCCGACCTCGTACCCGTCGGCGAAGACCAAAAGCAGCACATCGAGCTTACCCGCGACCTCGCGCAGAAGTTCAACAACACCTTCTCCGAAACCTTCACGATGCCCGAGCCGTTCATTCCCAAGGCGGGCGCGCGCATTATGTCGCTCCAGTCGCCCGACTCGAAGATGTCAAAGTCCGATCCCAACCAAAACGGCACTTTGTATATCACCGACTCTCCCGACGTGTTGCGCAAAAAGATTATGTCGGCGGTCACCGACTCCGAAAGCTGCGTGCGCTACGACAAATCCAAGGCGGGTGTTTCGAACCTCATGCAGATAATGAGCGCGCTGGGCGGCGGCACTTTCGACGAAATCGAAGCGCAGTTCGCGGGCAGGGGATACGGGGACTTCAAGAAGGCGGTCGCCGACGTTGTAATCGCCGCGCTCGAGCCCGTCCGCACGCGCTACGCCGAGTATTGCGCCGATAAAACTTTCGTCGAGGACGCCCTCCGCCGCGGCACGGAAAACGCCCAGCGGCGCGTCAACCGCACGATGTCCAAAGTCCGCCGCAAGGTCGGGTACGTCGACTTGCGCAAATAGTCTGCATTTATGAAAGATTCGCCGAAAATTCCGCTCTGGGCGGTTTACGCAGCCGACGCGCTGATGTTTGCCGCCGTCTTTGCCGTGGCACTGCCGAACATCATTACAGCCACCCCGCTTTCGGCGGGCGCGGTGTTTTGGTGCTCGATAATGGTGCTCGGCGGATTGCTTGCAAGCCTTGTGCCGTACTATCTCGACAACTCGGGCGGCGGGGCGAAAAAGCGCGCCGAGCGCGACGCGAAAGTCGATTCCGACCTCGGGATAATTTTCGACGAGCTCGCCGCCCTGCGCATGATGATTGCCGACGCCGAGGAGCGCGGCGAATCCTACCCCGCGCGCTTGGAGGCGTTGGAGTCCGCGTCGGAAAAGCTTTCGGTGGCGTCTTCGCGCGGAGTCTCGAAGGAGGAGCTCGCGGCACTCGTCGCGGAAATCCGCGAGGCCGTCAAAAAGAAAATCGGCGAAGTCGAAAACTGCGTCGCCGACATTTCGGCGAAATCCGAGCGCACCGCGCAGGAACAGCACGACACCGATAAAATCGTCGCCGAGCTCTGCTCCGACATCACCATTTTGAAGGATTTGCTCCCCGCCTCGAACGAGTCGATTACCGACGAGCTATGCGCGCTTAGGGAGAAAATCGACGCCGTTTCGAACGCGGCGTCCGCGCCCGCCGACGATGCGGAAATTACCCCCGACGAACCCGCCGACGGCGAGGACGACGAGCTTTTCGAAAGCCCGTCCGAACACCCGTCGGGAATGTTGGGCAGGGCGCTGGCGGCGTCCGAAAATTCGCGCGGGAGCGTGGACAAATTCATATCGCTGGGCAGACCGCAGGAATCCGCGCCCGCCCAATCCGACGCGGAGGCGGTTTCCGAAAAATCGGTCGAAGATTCGCGCGCCGAGCCGACGCTCGACTCCGTCCGCGAGCAGTTCGACAAAATCGCCGACGACATTCTTTTGGGCAAGAGCGAAGATGCTTCTTCCGAGCCCGCCGAAACCCAGCCCGCAGTTGCGGACGCCGCGCAAGCGCAGAATGTCTCTGCCGCGGCGGAATCGGCGGCTGTGCCCGAAGTCGCGGCAGCTCCCGAAGTTTCGCCTGCTCCCGACGCTTCGGCAAATGCGGATTCCGAGCGCGCGGAAGCACCCGCGCAGGCGGATTCGTCCGACTCCCTCCCTCCGCCGCCCGACTACGGCGACAATGCGGGAGACGAACATTTTTTTGATTTCGCGGATTCGCCTTGGGGCTTGGACGAATCCAAAACGGCGGAATCTGGCGACACGCTCTTCGAGCTGCCCGAGCTGATTTCCAAAGCCCAAAAACCGAAAAAGGGCGACGCGTGCATAACCGTCAACGCAATGGTCGGCATCGGCAACAAGCCGTACCTGCGCGGCTTCGGCGGCGGACTATCGCCCGACAAGGGCGTGCCGATGGAGTTCGTCGAAATCGGCAAGTGGCGGTACGTTTTCCCCGACGCGCAGTCGCCCATCGAATTTACGGTTTTGAACAACGACATAAACCCGAGCTCCAGCGGCGAATATTTCAAGGTTTTGCCCGCAGAAAAGCTCGAGCTGAACCTCACATTCCCATTCTGATATGTTAAGCGTAAGAATAATCCCCTGCTTGGACGTGCGCGACGGACGCGTCGTCAAGGGCGTGAATTTCGTGAATCTAATCGACGCGGGCGACCCCGTCGAGCAGGCGAAGGCGTACGAAAAACAGGGCGCGGACGAGCTCGTGTTTTTGGACATCACCGCCTCCAGCGACAACCGCGCGATTATGCGCGACGTCGTAGAGCGCACCGCGAGCCAGTGCTTTATGCCGCTGACTGTAGGTGGGGGCTTGCGGACGCTCGAGGACATACGCCTTATGCTCAACGCGGGCGCGGACAAAGTTTCGCTCAACACTTCGGCGATTGCGAACCCCGATTTGGTCTCCGAGGCTTCCGCGAAGTTCGGCAACCAGTGCATAGTCGTAGCAATCGACGCAAAGCGCGACGGCGAGGGGCGTTGGAACGTCTACACCCACGGCGGGCGCAACCGCACGGAGCTTGACGCGGTCGAATGGGCGAAGGAAGTCGAGCGCAGGGGCGCGGGCGAAATTCTGCTGACATCGATGGATTGCGACGGCACGAAGGACGGGTACGACATTGAACTTACGCGCGCTGTGAGCGACGCGGTGACGATTCCCGTAATTGCCTCTGGCGGCGCGGGGAAGCTCGAGCACTTGGTCGACGCGGTAAAGCGCGGCGGCGCGAGCGCGGTTTTGGCGGCGTCGATATTCCACTTCGGGACGTACACAATCGAGCAGGCGAAAGAGGCGATGGTTGCGGCGGGGCTTCCCGCCAGAACCCTCTCGAAAAAATAGCGGAAATTTTTTTATACGGGCGGGAAGCTTGGGTATTTTGTCGAAGAAAATACCGAGGTGGAAGGCTCGGGAATTTGGCGGCTTGATAAAGCGTTGGCGCGGTAAAGCGCGGCGGCGAAGCCCGAAGATTGATTCGATAAAATGCGGCGCAGCCAGCGGGTTTCGCCGCTTTTGTTTTAGCGCAGGCTCGGGCGGATTTGCCAGTCGTAGCCGTAGATTGTGTCGAGATTTTTTTTCGTGGCGGTTTCGGCGACTTTCCCCTTTGCGAAAATTTTTCCGCCGAAAATCAAAACGGCTTCGTCGCAGTATTCGAGCGCGAGGTTCGGGTCGTGCAGGACTGACGCAACACACGCGCCGCCGTCGGCGGCTTCGCGCGCGCAGAGCATTGCGCGGCGGGTTGCGGCGGGGTCGAGGGACGCGGCGGGTTCGTCGAGCAGAAGCGCGCTTTGCGCGGTTTTGCCGCCGATTTGAAATAGCACGCGCGCGAGCTGTACTTTGCGCTTTTCCCCGCCCGAGAGTTCCGAATACCGCCTGTCCGCCAGTTCCGCAATCCCGAGCTTTTCGAGCGACTCAAGCACCTTTTGCCGCGTTCCGCTTGGGGCGAAAAATCCGCGCGAATTTGCGCACATCGCGACGGTCTCCGACACCAAAAAATCGAACGCCGCGTTGTCCTGCTGTTCGAGCACGGCGCGCATGTCGGAGAGCCTGCGGGCGGAGAGTCGGGCGATGTTTTGCGAGTCGTAAAAAACCGCGCCGCAGTCGGGCTTGAGCCAGCCGCTGAGGATTTTCAGGAGAGTCGATTTCCCCGCGCCGTTGCCGCCGAGTATCGCCGTAAATTTTCCTCCTTCAAATTCCGCGTCAATATCCGATAACACGCGGGTTTTCCCGTACGAAAACGAAACGCCTTTCGCCGAAATTTTCATTCCCAGCCCCCCGTGTTTTTTCTCAGAATTGCGAGGAAAAACGGACACCCCAAAAGTGCCGTGATTATCCCGACGGGTATCGGATCGGCGGGCGAAATGGTGCGCGCGCAGACGTCCGCGAGCGTCAGAACCGCCGCTCCCAAAAGTGCGCTTGCGGGCAGGACGAAACGGTTGTCCGCCCCGAAAACCGCGCGGGCGATGTGCGGGACAATCAACCCCAAAAATCCGATGATTCCGCATAGAGCGACTGCCGCAGCCGTCGCGACCGCCGCCGCAGCCATTCCGACAAACCAGACGAGCCCGACGTTTGCGCCGCTATGGAATGCGCGCTCGCGCCCCGTCGAAATCAGGTTGAGGCTCGGGGCGCAGAGCAGGATTGCAATCCACGCGGGGGCGGAAAGTGCCGCCGCCGCGCCGATTTCGCGCCAGCCGCCGCGTTCGAGTGAGCCGAGCGACCAAAAGATATATCCGCGCAATCCGGAGTCGTTCGCCGCGTATAAAAAGAAGCCGACCATTGCCGCGCAAAACGCGTTTACGGCAATCCCCGCAAGCAGCGTCGAAACCGCCGAAGCGCCCGCTTGCGTTTCGCCCAATTTGTAGACTGCCGCCGCCGCTGCGAGTCCGCCGCACAGTGCCCCGAGCTCGGGCGCAATGTCGGGAAATGCCGCAAGTACCGCAACAGCCCCGAGTGCCGCGCCTGCCGAGACTCCGATTATCGACGGGTCGGCGAGCGGATTTGCGAAAAGGCTTTGCGTTGTCCCGCCCGCGAGCGCCAGCCCCGCACCCGCGATTACGGCGGCGGCGAGTCGGGGCAGGGCGATTTGCAAAAATACGAGCCTTTGGACGTCGGAGGCGTCGCCCGAAAAAAACGCGAGCGGCGCGGCGAAGTCGAATCCGTCGCCCGTGCACGCGAGCGACAGGTACGCCGCCGCAAAAAACAAAAACGGAAAAGCCGACAAAAGTGCGACTTTCCCGTTCTTCGAAAACATTTTTTTCTGGGCGCAGTTAGCGGCGCGGGCCGAAGCTGCGTCTGGGAATGGATTTGGGGGCGTCGTTGTTCTTGAGTCTGTAAACGATACGCGCCTTTTCGATGTCCTGCGGGGTCATTTCCATCTTAACTCTATCGCCCACCGTGAGCTTGATAAAGTTTTTGCGGAGTTTGCCCGAAATGTGGGCAAGCACCTGATGACCGTTGAGTATTTCCACTCGGAACATTGTCCCGGGCAGAACTGCTACGACTTTTCCTTCGACTTCTACGGAATCTGACATACTTGGTTTGTTTTTTACTGTATGAAAGTTGACAATTTGAGTTTATATGATTCTATTAGTCAACATTAAAATATGGACTTGCCCAAAAACAGCGACACCTACGGCTATCTCGCGACTCCCCCGTTCGGCGAACCGCACGGGCGCGAATCGGCGCGCAAAACCTTTCCCCCGTGCCCGTTTTCGCCAATCCACCCGTCGTTTTTGGCGCGGGACGATTCGTTTTTTATGAAGCTTGCGTACAATCAGGCTTTGAAGGCGTGGAATTGCGGGGAAGTCCCTATCGGGGCGGTAATCGAGTACGGCGGCGAGGTTGTCGCGCAGGCGCACAACACCGTCGAAAGCTCGCGCGACCCCACCGCCCACGCGGAAATCCTCGCGATTACGCAGGCGGCTGCAAAGTGCGACGACTGGCGGCTTTCGGGCGCGACGCTCTATGTCACAAAAGAGCCGTGCCCGATGTGCGCGGGCGCGTGCGTGATGAGCCGCCTTTACAGGGTTGTCTACGCAGTCTCCGACCCGAAAATGGGCTTCTTGGGCGGGGCGATGAAGTTCCACGATTTGCCGACGCTCAACCATTCTCTGATAGTCGAAAGCGGCGTGTTGGAGGCTGAGTGCACGGAGCTATTGAAGACGTTTTTCGCGCTCAAGCGGAAAATGAAGTGAGCGCGCGGCGGGGCGGATTGGAATCCGCTCCGCGCAACCCTAATATGCGGAGTGCAAAAAAATAAAAAGTTTGCGGGCGGAAATCGTGCCGCCGAAAAGCACTGGTGGAAAAACAAAAAAAATTTCCGATTTCTTGCGGCTACTTTGCGATGGCTTTTTCGACGGGTTCGCCGTCTATGAACAATCCGCCGATTGCCGTCAATCCGTGCTTTTGCCGCAAAATTATGTGCATCGGTTTGCCGTCGCTTTTCGCGTTTTGCAGAATTGCCGAAACTTTTTCATTGTCGAATTTGCCCGTCGAGTAGCTTGAAAGTCTGAACGAAAATTTCGCCTGCGGGGGGTCTATTTTTTCGTAGTCTTTTGTTTCATTGTTGTATTCACTAAATTGTAGCGACCCGAAGTACAGCCCGAAAACCTTTCCCGTAGACGAATCCGCCTTTTTGCCGTAGGCGGCGGGAACCCAGTATCCGTCGTTCCCCTCCCTGAATTCCACGTCGATTTTTTTGCTTCGCCAGTTTCGCGGATAGGATTTTTTTTCGGCGAAAAGTCTGTCGATTTCGGCGTCCGCGCCAGCCTCGTACGGGAGGGAAAGCGTGTCGATGTCGGCGGAAATTCCCTCGTTTCCGTAGGCGCAGGAAAATCGGTCGGCTTTGAGTTTTATTTCGTCGCCCGAATCGTGTATGCGTTCGGCGTCGAGCGCATATACGAGCCCCACGCAAAACTGAACCGTGAGCAGTGCGATAAACCAAATGTTCGACCAGTCCCTGAAAAAACTTTTAATGCGCGTTTTCATTGCGGATTCTCCTGTTCATATATATGTTGAATGCGACAAGCAGCAGCCCCGCGGCGGCAAACGTGCCTGCGCGTATGCTTACGTCGATGTCGTAGTCGAGCGTTCGCGCCAAGCATTGCAGGATAATCAGACAGATTCCGATGTTGGCGTACCATTTGTCGTTCCCGAAGATTCCGCGAACCGCCGTGAAAACCGACGCCGCAAAAATCGAGATGTTTACGACCGCAACGGCGACCCAGAAATTGCGCGAGACCGCCCCGATTGCGTATCCGACGAAAACCGCCGAAAGCGCGAGCAGCGGAAGCGGGCGGTGCGGGTTTTTATACGCCCTGAACAGCGCGTAAAGATAGAGCGCGCCGACGGTGCAGAGGGTCGGGAGGAATGCTATGCACTCTTCCGTTGCGCCAGTCAGGTCTTTTATGAACGAGCGCGACGACGCGGCGGTTGCGAACCACAGCATAAGCAGCACTCCGCCGATTGCAAACGGGTTGTCGAAAAGCGTATATTTCGCAAAAGTACGCGTCGCGGCGGTCGCGAGGAACAGCCCCGTAAATCCCGCGAGCAAAAGGGGAGTGTAGGAGTCCGTCGCGCGGCTTGAGATTGCTATTGCCGCGCTCATGCAAACCGCGAGCAGCGAGCCGGTGCGGAAAACCCCGCCGATTTTCAGATATTTGTACGCGAGGAGTATCAATACCGAGTACATTACGATAGCCGCCACATATTCCGCGTCGGAACATTCCGTCGTATACGCAAAGTTGAAGCACGCCAAAACCACAATCGCCGCGCCCGAGCGGAAAATCGGGACTGCCACAAGCGAAAGGCACATCACCGAAAGGTAGAAGTGCAGTTCGTCGGGCTGGATTTGGTAGATTCTCCCGATTGTTGCAATCATCACGGCAACCCCCGCGATGTTCAGAACCGCCGCGCTCTCGCGCCAAAACTGCCCGAGATTTTTCTTTATCGCGGCGATTCCCACGCCCGCCGAAATCATCAGCGGCACGAACGCCAGAAATTCGCGCAGGCGGATTCCGAACTCCGACCAGTTGTGCTGAACCCAAACCGCGCAGGCGGTGAATATCAGAATTGCGGCGACGACAAACAGGGCGTTATGCCCCGTACGTCCTCCGTCCCGCGCGATGTTGCCCGAAAGCTCGCGGCGCAGGTTCGATTCGCTCTGTGCGTCGATTATCCCGCGCGACTTGTAGTCGTCGAGCCTCCTTAGAAGTTCCTTTTCGAAATTTGCCATATACCAGAGCGTTTAGACCAAATCGGTGCGGTTTTCGTTCGATTTACGACGAGCTCGTAGGCGAAGACAGCCTTGCCGTCGAGTTCCGTGGAAAGCTCCGCCTGCGCCGCGCCGTTTTCGTGCTCCAGCGCGATTTCCGCGCGGCGCGAGCCGTCGGAGTTGAGCGCGTAGAGCTTCATCGACTTCGGGGCGTTTTCGATTCGCAGCACGCTTTTTGCCTTGCGAGCAAGGAGCGGGAGTTCGCCGAAGTCGCGCAGAATTGTTTTCTCTTTGTCGTCGAAGCGCATATTCGTGTTCTTGACGTCGCTTAGGTGCAGAATCAGAATCCGCGAACTTTTTCTTAGCGGTTTTTGCTCGAGGCTAAGCACGCCCGTCGCGCTCCAGCCGTATGTGTTTTTTATGTTCGCGAAGTCGCCTCTGTACTCGAACCCTTCGGGGGCGATGAACGCCTCCGAGCGCGGGGTCGTCAGCTGCCACGTCTGCTTGGCGCAGTCCATTTTCATTTCCGACGTAGACGATTCGAATGTCTTGTCGGCGAAGTTTATCCTGCCGTCCGTGAGCTTTTCGAGCGCGGCGGAGGCGTCGGGCGACATCTCGTCGATTACGGGTTTGGAAAATTTGTTTTGCTTTATGACGGAGTCGTCGGCGGCAATCGCGAACGGCGCGTTCGCGGGGATTTTGAAGCCCGCAGCCGTGGGGGAGAGCTCGATTCCCGTCGCCGCGTACAGACCCGCAAAGCGCGTTATGCGCGAGTTTTTCTTCGAGTACTGCAGCCTGTCCTTGCCGCCCGCTTCGAAGAAGTTTTCGGGGATAAAAAGCGGTATGGAAAAGTCGGAGCTTTTTACGTCGCGGCGCAAAAAGAACAGCGCGCCCGCGCGCTCGGAGAACGCGGCGACGGGGTTGGTTGCGGTGTCGAAGTAGTGGATTCTCGGGAAGGGCTTGGAGAAGTCCACTTCGAAGTGCGCATAGGCGAAGCGGCAGAGCATATCCCAGTCGCCGAGCGCGCCGTATGCGCCCATCAAGAACGCGCCCTCGGCGGAGTGGTCGTTGTTGTTGACGTAGTTCCATTCGCTGACCGAAAACGGCTTGCCCGCCATGCGCTGCGCGCTGGTCGATATGCAGCCGCCGTATTCGGAAATCGAGCTTGTCGTCTTAAGCTTTGCGGGCAGACGCCACGGCTTTTCGAGGAAGTGCGGGTGTCCGTAATAGTTGTGGGTGTCGAAGTAGTCGAAGTGTTTTTTTGCGTCGAACGCCAGCTGGTAGCCCTCCGTAAAGTTTTGGTCGGTGAGCATTGCGCGCACGCCAAGCTTGTCCAGAAACGCCTTTTGCTCGGCGAAAAATTCGGAGTACACCTGCGACAGAAATTCGATTTTCGCGGCTTTCGGGTCGAGCTTCGCCTTGGCGGGGTTCTCCCCGAGCCACTTTTTGAAGAGCTTGTCGAAGACGGGGTTTAGAATGTGGTGCAGCTCGTAAATCGGGTTTTCGTTCACGAGGCTTATCGAAACCAGCGCGGGGTCGTCCTTCCACGCAATCCCCGTGTATTTATTGACGTGCGTCAGCAGCTTTTCGGAGAATATCCGCCAGTTTTGCCGCGCCTTTTGGCAGACGAAAAACGCCATCTTCGTCGAATAGATGTCGCCGTTCCAGCCGATGTTCGGGTCTACGGCGTCCTTGGCGAGCAGCCGCGAAACGTAGAGGTCGGTCGTAATGTATATGCCGCGCTTTTTCATCTGCGCGAAAAGATAGTCGAGCCTGTCGAGCATCTCGGCGTCGAACGCCAGCTTGTCGGGGGAGGACTGGTCGATTAGCAGGTTGTCGTAGTGGTGGATTCTCACCATATTGTAGCCCGTTGCGGCGAAGGTCTCGGCGAGCTTTTCGGCATTCTTTTTGTCGGGGAAATTCGCCTTGAAGCACAGGTTGTTGCCGTAAAAGCGCACGGGCGAGTCGGGGCGGTTTTCGAAGACGATTTTGCCGCCCTTGTTTTGTGCGAATCCGTATTTGCCCGCGGGGGCGTCGAGCAGGAAGGAGAGGTCGAGCGCGCTGCCTTTGGCGACTTCGGGAATCGAGTCGAACGGAGCGTATTCGGAGGATTGGGTTATGACGGTCGTACCCTTGGGTTTGTCCGCTGCGGAGGAGTCCGCTGCGGCGGCGTACGAACAGAGGAGCGCGCCGAAAGCGGCGGCGATTGCGACGTTTTTTTTCGTTTTCATAAGCTTATATTTTCAAAATGGTGAATGCCTACAACGTGCAGGTTTTGGTCGAGCCGCACGTCGACTACGTCGTACCGCCAAGCGGGCGGGCGGACGGGAAGGGTTGCGAGGTATTTGCGCGAGCACGCGCGGATTCCCGACTTCTTGCGGGGCGACAACGCCGCATAATAGCCGTCGACGAGAGCCGCTTGCGAGCGCGTCTTGACTTCGACGAAAACCGCGCAGTCGCCGTCGAATGCGATGATGTCGGTTTCGTACCTGCCGCAACGCCAGTTGTGCGCCGCGATTTTCAGCCCCTTTTTCTTCAGGAATTTCGCGGCGGCGCGCTCGCCGATTCCGCCCGCAATTTGCGCGGGAGTCTTCGGCGCAAAAAGGCGTCTTATGCAATTCCCCAACCACATGGCGAATAGATTATTTCTCGCGACTTGGCACGCAAGCCTATTTTTGTTTCGCCGCTTTTTTGCTGGTTTTTATTTTGACATTTTCGGCGGGTCGGCGGATTGTTGGAACATTGTGAATTCCGCATTGCCTCCCAGATCTTGGATTGAAATCGACTTCTCGCGATTGGAGTCGAACGTACGCAACATCAAAGCCACGCTCCCCGCGGGCGTGAAGTATATCTGCGTCGTGAAAGCCGACGCCTACGGGCACTGTATGCCCCACGCGCTCGTGCGCTTCCTCAAGGGCGGGGCGGACATTTTTGCAGTCGCGAATCTCTACGAGGCGTCGCGCGTGCGCGAAATCGTCCCCGACAAGCCCGTTTTGATTCTAAGCCCCGTGCTCGCCGAAGAACGCCCGCTCGTCTTCGACTACGGCGCGACTGCCGCGGTTTCTTCCTATGCGGAGGCCGCGGCGTTCGACGAACTCGCAAAGGCGCGCGGAAAGGTGCTCGGGCTGCATATCGCGCTCGATACCGGCATGGGGCGCGCGGGTATTTGGCACGAGCGCGCGGTCTCGGAAATTCGCCGCATTCTCGGTCTGAAAAACATAAAGATTACGGGCATATTTTCGCACCTTTCGAGCGCGGACGACGACGGCGAATACACGAAGGGGCAGTTCGCGATTTTCCGCAGCGTGGTTTCGAATTTCGATTTGAGCGGAATGCTCGTCCACCTCCACAACAGCGCGGCGTTGCGCTATGTGCCCGTCGAGCCGCCGTTCAACGCGGTCAGAATGGGGCTTTTGCAGTACGGGATAAACCCGTTCACTCAGGGCGAATACGCGGGTTTGAAGCTCGAGAGCGTTTTGTCGTTCAGGTCGAAAATTCTCGCAGTCTCCGAGCGTGGCGGCAAGCGGATTGCGACGGTCGCGGCGGGCTACGCCGACGGCGTGCCCTCGGGCTTTACCGACAAGGCGAGGGTAATAGCGGCGGGCGCAAAGTGCCCGATTTTGGGGAACGTAGGCTTGGACGAAACCGTAATTTGCATAGACAACGCCAAGGAAGCGAAAGTCGGCGACACGGTAACATTCATAGGCGAGCAGGACGGGCTTTCGATTCCGCTTGCAGACTACAGCCGCTGGACGCGCAGAATACCGTGGGAGACAATGGTGGCAATCCCCAAGCGGGTAGGGCGCGTTTTCAAATAGACAAGCATATCGCCCGAGCGATACACATGGCAACGCATAGATGGCACGGAGGTACTGTGCACGGGGCATATCGGGCGGTTCAACCCAAAGCTCAGGCGGCGGCCGCCGTACCTATGCGCATTGTTGTAGTGATGTAAGTTATTTCAAGTAATTCAAATAATCTTTGTCTGCCAACGGATCTTCTCCGAATTGGTTTTCCCCTTCTGTTCCTTTGACGAGAAATACAAATGTACCATATATCGTAGGGCATATTATATTTGTTGTTATGTATAAGAAAATAATTAACAATATTATATGATATGGTATTGTGTCAAAGTTGTCATACGCTACTTCGGGATATGAAATAACAATACACAGATATATGATAAAACTTATTATGCCAGGGATATATGCGGACAGTGTGAACCATCCTGACTTATCCAAATCGTGCCATCTTTTTATATTTAGGACAATAAAGCTGTATGATGCCAATATAGATAGCAAGAATAAGATAACCCCGCCGATACTCGCTATTAGCATCGATGGAAATATGAGGGATGTGGGGTCTGGAGCTGTGGGGGTTATAGAGGCTGTGAGGGATGCCCAAAAAGTAAAGAAGGCGAAACAAATACCGATTCCCACTATCATAAATATCACAATCAAAGCGATCTGTGCTAAAAAAAATTTTTGTCTGTTTATGCGTCCTTTTGCCGAAAAAAATAGTTGTCCCAATGTTTCCTCTTTCATATTTTTCTTCTTAATTTGTTTATTTAATTGAAGTTAAAGTTTTTGTTGTCGAGCGCCTCAAATAGGCTCTTCGTAGGTTAAGACGGCTTTGTATCCGTGAAGGTCATAGTTTACGATACACCGATATTGCAGTGAGCTTCCCCCCATGACCATATTTTTTTTATTTTTAATGAGCGTGTAGTATTTGAAATACTATTGATATAAATTTAATTTATAACGTTATGTGATTTAAGGCATTAAACTCGACAGCAGACGCGGGTTATCGGCGTTTGCGGTATGATTGTTTACGTAATAGCTATATTGAGAATCAAAATCTTACAAAATTTTTGTTTGACATAGTATTTCAAATACTATGGCGCGAGAGATTGTTTTTGGGGTATTTTTTATTTGGGAGGTTGGGGCGCGGATGTCTTTATTGTTTTTTTTAGACGTGGGATTTTTTGCGTGGAGCAGTTGGGTTTTGCGGAGACAGTTGTTTTTTCTAGTTGAAAACGGCGCGGGTGGGGAGATAATGGGAGGTATGTTGGACGGAATTGCGCTTGTTCTCGAGGGCGGCGGTATGCGCGGTGTTTTTACCGCGGGGGTGCTCGACGCCTTTCTCGACGAAAAATTTTATTTTCCGTATGTGGTCGGGGTGTCGGCGGGCAGCTCGAACGGGCTTTCCTATGCTTCGCGCCAGCGCGGAAGGGCGAAGTTTTGCAATATCGACGCGCTCGAGCGCTACGACTACATCGGGCTGAAATACCTGCTGACGCGCCGCTGTATTATGGACTACGATTTCCTCTTCGGAAAATTGCCGCGCGAGGTTTATCCGTACGATTTCGACGCCTATTTAGCTTCGGGGAATTTCAAGCTTGTTGCGACAAACTGTCTTACGGGCGCGGCGGAGTATTTCGACAAGCCGCGCACTTTCGACGGTCTTTTGGACGCGTGCAGGGCTTCGTGCAGTCTGCCGTATGTTTGTCCGATTACCCGAGTCGGCGGTGTGCCGTATTTGGACGGCGGTCTATCCGAGCCGATTGCGACCGAGTGTGCGGAGGCGGACGGATTCAAAAAATTCGTTTTCGTTTTGACGCGCAATGCGGGGTTTGTGAAGCCTTCGATGTACAATCCGCTCGCCAAGGTTTTATACGGGAAAAAATATCCGAAGCTTATCGAGTGCATAAAAACCGCCCACTTGCGTTACAACAAGGCGCTTGCACGGGCGGAGCAGTTGGAGCGCGAGGGGCGGGCGGTCATAATCCGTCCCGAGAAACCGCTGACTGTCGGCAGGTTAGAGAGCGATGCATCGCGGCTTTTGGGGCTTTATTGCGAGGGGCTGCGTGAAGGGCGCAAAAATCTATCCCGCATTTCCTCTCTATAGATAGTGAGCAAAATTGCGGGGCAATTTTGCGCGGTGATTTT
>DJPO01000103.1 GCA_002437405.1 Opitutia bacterium UBA6410
CGTAGCAAATCGCCGTAAGGGGCTTGCCCCTTCAATGGAGGCGGCACTGCCGCCCTTTTTTTATTATTTTTATGTTGATGATAGTGGGGGCGTGTGCAAACTGAAGCTATGAAAAAATCTCTTTTTGCTTTGGCCGCTCTGCTGCTTTGCTCCTGCGGCATTATTCGCGAAACCGCCCTTAAAAACGACGATTCTTCCCTCTGGACTTTCGGGCGCGACTTGTCTTTCTTCTCCAAATACGGCATCGAAACGCTCGTTCTTTCAAACGACAATTCTTTCGTCGCCGTCTCTCCCGCGCTTCAGGCTCGCGTAATGACCTCCACCTACGGCGGCGCGGACGGCCCGAGTATCGGGTGGATTAACAGAGTTCAGCTCGCGTTCAAAAACGACCCCGCTAACAGGGCGCAAGTCGGCGGCGAGGACAGATTTTGGGTCGGCCCGCAAGGCGGCGACTTCTCGCTTTTCTTCAAGGGCGGCGCGGCGCGGACTTCCGAAAACTGGCAAATCCCGTCCTTTATGTCCACCGAGCCGTGGACGCTCGTCGCCAAAACGCAGTCGCGCGCGAAGTTTGAGAAGACTGCGGAGTTTGAAAACGACAAGGGCGCGAAATTCAAAATCAAGGCTGAGCGCGAAATCTCCGTGCTCTCGCGCAAACACGTCTCGGACATTTTGGGGATAGAAATTCCCTCGCAGGTTGAAATCGCGGCATTCCAGTCGTTCAACAAACTCACCAACGTGGGCGACAAAAAGTGGACTCCCGACTCGGGGCTTTTGAACATCAGCGTCCAGTCGTGCTTCAACGCCAACAGGAAAACCTACGCGTTTATCCCGTACCGCGCTGGCGAACCCGCCAAGCTCGGCGACATCGTTCGCGACAACTTTTTGGAGGCGTCCGCTTCCGCCGACACTTCCGAAAGGCTCACCGTCGACACCGACTTCATAAAATACAAAGTGGACGGGCGCAGACTCGGCGAAATCGGCGTCTCCCCGCAGCGCAGCGAGGGTATCGCGCTTTCGTACGACGAAACCAACAGGATTCTCACTGTAATACTATATATAAAACCCGCACAGTTGCGCTCCTACCTGCCGTCGTCTTGGCGCAGGGCGGCGGACAACTTCGGCGGCGAGGCGGTCAGCGTCTTCAACAACGGCGCGCCCGCAGGCTCGAATGCTCCCGCGGCGGCGTACTACGAAATTTCGACATACTCTCCCGCGCTTTCGCTCGAGGCGGGCAAGTCGCAGTTCCACTTGCAGCGCACGTTCCACTTCCACGGGTCGGAGTATGACTTGGGGCTGATTTCCTACAAGCTCGCGGGAATCTCAATCGGGCAGCTGCGCGGCAATTCCAAGTAATTTTTTCAAAAAAATTAGGTTAAAATCTGTCGAATTGCTTAAAATTAGCTAGTTATGCGCTTATTACTTTAATGGCGGTAATGATTTGGCGATGGTACGCTTAGTTTTGCTTATCCTTAAACTGTTTCTAAGTGGTGCACAACCACTTCACAACCTCCGTTGGAAACATTAATTCAAATGGCGAAGCTTTTGAATGTTGATGTTAAAGAACTGATTTGCATACCTCAAAAGACAAATAGAAAATGACAAAAATAAAAAAAGGTTTTTCTTTGTTCGATTTTTGTAAAAAGAGAGTAGACAAACTAAAGATATACGGAGAAGAAATACTTGATGAAGAAGGGAATATTATTCCATTTATTGACCAAGCTGCTTTGATAACCCATTACTTGCAACTAAGAAATAGAAATGTAAATATGGATTATGCGCAACAAGCAAAGGGTATATTGGATTTGTGGTACGAATTTGTAAGGGGAGAACAGCAAAAGAAGCCAAAAGACTTTAATTTCGTAGGGGCATCTTCTGTTGCTATTCAAGGCTACTTGTTTCCAGATTTGTTTCAAATTCCATTCCCAGCTCCTGCAAATCCAAAATTCACATTTATTGATTTGTTTGCAGGAATTGGTGGCTTTAGAATGGCTTTTCAGAACTTGGGGGGAGAATGTGTTTTTTCTTCAGAGTGGGATGAACAAGCAAAAAAGACATACTATGCAAACTATGGAGAAGTGCCTTTTGGCGACATAACGAAAGAATGCACAAAGAATAAAATTCCTAAAGGTTTTGATATTCTTTGTGCAGGATTCCCATGCCAAGCTTTCTCTCTTGCTGGAAAACGTTTAGGCTTTGAAGAAACTAGAGGAACATTATTTTTTGATGTTGCAGAAATACTGCGTAGGTATCAACCTAAAGCTTTCTTCCTTGAAAATGTAAAGGGACTTGTCATTCATGATAAAGGTAAAACATTCAAAACAATATTAAATACTTTGGATGAAGTTGGATATGTTGTGCCAAATCCAGAGATAGTAAATGCTATGTTCTTTGGGGTTCCGCAACATCGTGAAAGAATTTACATTGTAGGTTTCAGAAAAGACCTTGGCATAAAGAAAGAAGATTTTTCTTACCCAATACAGAAAGAGGTTACGAAAAAATGGCTTGATGTTAGAGAAGAAAATCCTGTTCCTGCCAAGTACTATCTTTCCACAACATACATAGAAACTTTGATACGGCATAAAACTCGCCATGAAGCTAAAGGACACGGTTTCGGCTATGATATAATTCCCGATGATGGTATTGCACATGCAATTGTCGTAGGAGGAATGGGTAGAGAATGTAATCTTGTCATAGACTTTCGTCAAAAAGATTTAACACCTACAACAAGAATCAAAGGTGAAGTAAATAAGCAAGGGTGGCGCAAGATGACCCCGAGAGAATGGGCTCGGTTGCAAGGCTACCCAGATAATTTTAGAATAGTAGTTGCAGATGCTTCAGCATACAAGCAATTTGGTAATAGTGTAGCTGTGCCCGCTATCCAGGCTACAGCAAGTCAATTGCTTAAAACATTGAATAAACATGGCTATATCGGGAAATAAAGGTGAATGGAGTGAAATATACACTTTGTTCAAATTATTAGGAGAAGGAAAGGTTTATGCTGGCGATGCCGACATGAACAAGTTGGATTTATACTATCCTATTCTCAACATTATTCGTGAAGAAAGCAAGAAATATGAGTACAAGCCTAACACAGACCAACATATAGTAGTTATTGATGAAGATGGTTGTGAATTCGCAAGAATATCCATGAACAAATTTTTGGAAGAATCTTCTAAATTATTTGAAGAGATAAAAACGGCAAATGACCGTGCTTTTACACTCCCTGCGACAGAATCTTTTATGACAGAGATAGGTTGTTCAAAGTTAAAAGCACCTTCAAACGACAAAGCGGATATTCATATTATTATCCACGATTTGCGTACACATATGACGCCACTTTTGGGATTTAGCATCAAATCTCAATTGGGTAGTGCCTCTACACTTTTGAATGCGGGAACAACAACTAATATCACATATAAGATTGTTGGAGCAAAACTTAGTGATGTTGATATTGAGGAAATCAATGCCATTAACGGGCATCTTCCTAGAATGGACGCTATTTTTAACAAGGGTTGTAACTTGGAGTATCACGACATCGAACATCCCATCTTCAAGAATAATCTTCTGTTTTTGGATTGTTGCATGCCTCTATTTATAGCTGATTGCTTATTGATAGATAGTTTACCAAATTCCAAGTCTTCCATCAATGAATGTGTTGAAGAAGTGGCCAAGCATAACCCATTTAATTTTAATGGCAAGAATGTGGAGGCGTTTTATGCCCACAAGATGAAAGTTCTTCTCCTTGATGCCGCGCTCGGCATGACACCCGCCAAGGAATGGACAGGTAAGTATGATGCCAATGGAGGCTATCTTGTCGTACGCAAGGATGGTGAGATTGTTTGCTATCATTTCTATAATCGTAATGATGTGGAAGACTATCTTTATAACAATACTCGTTTTGAACGAGCAAGCAGAAGTCGTTATGGCTTTGGTTATGTTTATAAAGGAAATGATGGCTGTGCCTATGTGAAACTAAACTTGCAAATTAGATTCAAAAAATAGCTTTTACGGCCATAAAGAATAAGATATTTTTTTAATTTTTTAGGCGTTGTTTTTTTCAAAAAAATTTCCGATAACATAAAAATATGGAAAAAGAAATAGACGAATTTTTGCTCGAACTTTTGCGCTCCCGCTCCCCCACGGGCACGGAACGCGAGGCCGCCGATGTGGTCGAAAAATACGTCGGCGCGGCGGCGAAGGGCGGCGTGAAGCGCGACGTGCTCGGCAACCGCTATGCGGTCTACGGCGACGGCGAAAAAACCCTTATGCTCGCGGGACATATGGACGAAATCGGTTTCATAGTCTCGTACATCGACGACGACGGATTTATATTTTTCGAACAGCTCGGCGGACACGACAACGTGATGCTCTCGGGGCGCAGGGTCGCGATAATGACCAAAAACGGATACGTCTACGGCGTGACCGGCAAGCGCGCCGTCCATCTGATGGACGCAAAGGAGCGCAAGGAAGTTCCCGAGACCTACCAAGTCTGGATAGACATCGGCGCAAGCTCGCGCGCGGAGGCTGAAAAGCTGGTTAGAATCGGCGATCCCGTTGTCTACGACACGGTGGTGCGCAAGCTCTCGAAGACCCGCTACGGGGCGAGGGCGTTCGACGACCGCGCGGGCTGCTATTGCGTTTTCGAGGCGTTAAGACGCCTTTCGCGCGAGTCCGCAAAGCTCGACTACAAAGTCGTTTCGGTCGCGACTACGCAGGAGGAAATCGGCACGCGCGGCGCACTCACCGCCGCCTACGCGCTCGACCCGCAGGTCGGGCTCGCGGTCGACGTCGACCACGCGACGGATTTCCCGACGTGCGACAAGCGCAAATTCGGCAGCATAAAGCTCGGCGGCGGCGTCGTGATTTCGCGCGGGCCGAACATCAATCCGAAAGTCTTCGACAGGCTCGTCGAGTGCGCCGAACGCGAAAATATCCCCTACCAAATCGGCGCGGAAAGCCGCCCGACGGGCACGGACGCGCGCGTAATCCAGATGGCTCGCGGCGGCGTGGCTACGGGGCTTTTGGGGATTCCGCTTAGATATATGCACACGCCCTCGGAAGTCGCCGACCTCGCCGACATCGAAGGGTGCGTAAAGCTGATTGCCTCTTTCGCGGCGTCTTTGAAAAATTCCGACGATTTTACTTTCTAATATGGCAAAAAACACTCCCAAACGCGTGCTTTTGACGCGCGAAAACAACGAATCGCTCGCGGGCTTTTTGCGCGAACACGGTATCGAGCCGGTCGAAATCCCGCTGATAAAAACGGTGCACGAAGCCCAAAATGAGGACGTCGAAGACGTTATGCGCGACATGGGCTCGTACGACTGGATTACGTTTTCGAGCGCAAACGGCGTGCGCGGATTTTTCAAGGAGTTTTTCAAAAAATTCGACGATATCCGCACAATCGGAATCGCGCGGATTGCGTGCGTGGGCGAATCTACCGCGAAGGAGGTTCGCAAGCTGCACCTGCGCCCCGACGTGATTCCCGCGGTCTCGACGGCTCTTGCGATGGCGGACGCTATGGCGGAGTACGAAACGCTCGACAACCTAAAAGTGCTCTGCGTTCAGGGCAACATTTCGCTGCCCGACTTGCCCAAGACGCTCGACCAAAAACACGGCGCGATTGTCGATACGGCGGTAGTCTACAAAACCGAGCTTTTGGAGCTTGAAAAGGACGCCCCCGCAGTTGTCGATTTCCGCAAAAACGGCGCGGACGCGGTTGTCTTTGCCAGCCCGTCGGCAGTCGAAAGTTTCGTCAAAAACGCGAAAAATCTGCTGCTCGGCGAAAAAGCGGTGCGCCCGAAAATATTTTCGATAGGCCCGACGACAACAGCCGCGCTGAAGAAGTACGCGATGACGCCCTATATGGAGGGCGGGGAAGTCGCCGACCTGCTCCTAACCTACCTGAAAGCATAGTAGGGGCGCGGACGAAAAAGGGGTATTCTTCTGTCAGCTGGTTCGACGGAATGGACGCGGTCGGACAAGGTGTGTTGATGCAATGACGCGTTGCGCGGATTAACGGCGCGCGGCGCGGAGGGCTTGATTGAGCGAAGTTGGGCGTGATGTTGTAATACCAAGCAGCGTGTGTCCTAACGAGGTACACTTGTATTCGCGCGGGGTGATTGCGGAATACAACGTTGTGTGTTTTCTTTCAACTTCCGCGAGTGCGGCGGGATTAAATGTGGCTTGAACGTAATGGCACAATAGAAAACGGCGCGGTTTTTATCGTAGCGCGTACTTTTTACGTGTACCGTACGCGGCGTTCGACGCGGGCTAATTGTTGCGAGAACGAACGGGCGCGGCGGAGTGCCCAAAATTGCGGCGCAGGCTTGTCTGCGAAAAATTTTTTATTCGCGTGCGCTGGCGCGGCGTTAGTTTTGCTGTGCGCGCGGACATTATCGGCGCGCCGCGCAGTCGGGATTGGAACGCGGATTCAATAAAAAACGGCTATTGAATCTTTCTGATTTTTACGTTTCTGAAATTTATGCCAGCGTTGCCGTGCTTGCCTTGCAGCCCGATTTTCCCGACGGTCGGGACTTCGGCTTTTTTATTTTCCGCGAGCCAGCTGGGAATCGGCGTGCCGTCGGGATTCGTCTTGTTGTCCACCCACTTCGACATATCCATATGCGAGGCGTGTTTGCCGTTTATCCACGTGTCTATCGCTTTGCCTTGGCAGCGGATTTTCATTTTTTGCCAAGTGTTTAGCGGAAGGGAGGTGTCCCACTCGGCGGGCACGAAACCGTAGACCGAACCGCAGGTTGTGCGCGGCTGCGAAAAGTCGGCGTTGTCGGCGATTTGGATTTCGATTGAATTGGGAATCCAGTTTTTCGCGTCGGTGCAGTAGACCACGACGCCGCTGTTCGAGCCTTTGAAGATTTTGAATTCAAGCTCCAGTTCGAAATTTTCCCAGTCCTTTTTCGAGAAAATTATTTCGTCTTTTGCCGCGCTCATAACTCCGTCGTCGGAAATCGACCAGACGGCGGGATTGAAGTCGGCGTCGGCGAGTTTTTCGCCGAAGAGCGGCTGCCACTGCCGTTCGGGTTCGCAGGTCGAGCACGCGCAAAGCAGTGAAAGCGCGGCGGTGCAAAGGGATACGCAAAAAGTTTTCATATTTTTTATTTTCGAGAAAGGCGGGGTATTGTCGAGCTTTTTAGCAGGCTTCAAAATTCGGGCGCGGCGCGTTGGGCGAATCGTTTTGATTTCGCCGCCTTTTGGGTTGATTCCTTTGCCGCTTGGGATAAAGTCGGTCTTTTTATGGGATTGATTTCGCTAAACAAAGTTTCTCTGAAATTCGGACTGCGCACACTGCTCGACTGCGCGGATCTGAGCATCGAGTGCGGCGACTGCATGTCGCTAATCGGCCGCAACGGCTGCGGCAAGACTACCCTTTTGAAGATGATTGCAGGCATCGTGCGCCCCGATTCTGGGAGCGTCGAGCGCATGAAAAACATAACAAGCGCGTATCTGCCGCAGGACGTTCCGACGGATTTGTCGGGCAGCGTCTATTCGGTCATCGCGGAGGGGCTCGGGGAGCTGGGGCATTGCGCGGCGCGGCGCAGGGTTTCGGCGGACGCGGAATCGGCGGAGTTTTCGGACTCCGACATTTGGACTGCCGACGTGCGGATTCTCGAGACCGCTGACAAGCTCGAGCTCGACCCGACGCTCGACATTTCCACGGCTTCGGCTGGGCTGAAACGCCGCGCATTGCTCGCGCGCGGGGTCATCGCAAACCCCGACATTCTGCTGCTCGACGAGCCGACCAACCACCTCGACATCGACTCCGTTGTGTGGCTCGAAAAATTTTTGAAGGGCTGCGGGAAGACGATTGTGTTTGTCTCGCACGACAGGACTTTTCTGCGCAATCTCTCGTCGAAAGTCGTCGAGGTCGACAGGGGCAAGTTGATTGCCTTCGACTGCGGCTTCGACAAATTCCTAATCAAGCGCGACGAGCTCCTCGCCGCCCGCGAGCGCAACGAGGCCGAGTTCGACAAAAAACTCGCCAAGGAGGAGGCGTGGCTCAGGCAGGGAATCAAAGCCCGCCGCACGCGCAACGAGGGCAGGGTGCGCGAGCTTATGCGCCTGCGCAAAGTGCGCGGCGAGAGGGTCGCGCGGACGGGGCTTGCCGACCTCAAAATCCGCGACTTTTCCGAGAGCGGGCAGAAGGTGCTCGACATAAAAAACATAACGGTTTCGTACGGCGAAAAGAAAATAATAAACGACTTTTCGGCGACGATTTACCGCGGCGACAAAATCGGGATAATCGGGCGCAACGGTGTCGGCAAAACCACGCTCCTGAACACTATGCTCGGGATTATCAAGCCCGATTCGGGGGAGGTCGTCGAGGGTACGAAGCTTGCGACGGCGTATTTCGACCAGCTGCGCGGCGAGCTCAATCCCGCACAGACGCCATTCGAGTTCATCGGCGGCGGTTCGGAGTATGTGAACGTCAACGGCGGCCGCCAGTACGTCGTGGGGTATTTGCAGAGTTTCCTCTTCGAGCCGTCGCGCGTGATGACGCAGATAGGCTCGCTTTCGGGCGGAGAAAAGAACAGGCTGATGCTCGCAAAAATGTTCTCCAATCCAGCGAATCTGCTGGTTTTCGACGAGCCTACCAACGACTTGGACATGGAGACAATCGAGATTCTCGAAAGCGCGCTTGTCGCGTACACTGGCACGATTCTGATTGTCTCGCACGACAGAAGCTTTTTGAACAACATCGTAAGCGGCGTATTTTGCTTCGACGACGACGGCTCGATTGTCGAGCTTGTCGGCGGGTACGACGAGTGGGAAAAATACCGCGCCCAAAAGCGCGCCGAATCCGCCCCCAAGCCCGACCCCGCCAAAGCGCAGCCCGCGCGCCCGAAGACGCGCTCGAAGCTCACGAACAAAGAGCGCGAGGAGCTCGAAAAAATCCCCGAGACGATAGAGAGGCTCGAGGCGGAGGCGGCGCAAATTTCCGAAAATCTCGCGGACTCGCAGTTCGTGATAAACAACGCCGACAAGCTCGCCGAAATAAACGCACGCCTCGAGGAGATAAAGGCGGAGGACGAACGCCTGATGGAGCGTTGGGAACAGCTCGAAACCCTGCGCAACGAACTTGAAAAAAAATAACGCCGCCGCGCCCGAATCCGAGCCGCACGGCGCAAACCGTTTTCATTATGCCGAATTTTTCAAAAAAACCGTCGGGCTTCGCGGACGTTGATTCCGCGCTCGATTTCGTATACGCCCTGCGCAATGCGGGGTCGAAATTCTCGCTGGACAGAATCGCGAAATTCGCGCGGGCGTTCGGCAATCCGCAGGAAAAATACCCCGTCATACACGTTGCGGGCACGAACGGCAAGGGGTCGGTCTGCGCGATGTTGGAGCGGATTTTGCGCGAGTGCGGGCTGAAGACGGGCATGTTTACCTCGCCGCATTTAATCAGAATCGGCGAGCGCGTTCAGATAAACCGCGCGGAGCTTTCGGAGGACGAATTTTTGCGGCGAATCGGGCGTCTGCGGGAGGTCGCGGACGAAATTTTCGACCCGTCCGACATTGCCGACTATCCGTCGTTTTTCGAGTATATGACGGTTCTCGGGTTCGCGGCGTTTGCCGACGCAAAAGTCGACGCAGCGGTAATCGAAGTGGGGCTGGGCGGGCGGCTCGACTCCACGAACATAGTTTCGCCCGACATCTGTGCGATAACGTCGATAGGGCTGGACCACACCGCGCTTTTGGGCGATACCTACGCGAAAATCGCCGCCGAAAAGGCGGGGATAATCAAGCGCGGCGTTCCCGTAGTCTGCGGGTTTGTCCCCGACGAGGCGCGGGAGGTCATCGCGGCGCGGGCGGCGGAACTCGACGCGCCGTTTTACGATGTCCGCGAATATTTTCCCGACGACGAATCGCTGCCCGAAACTTCGCTTTTCGGAATTTTCCAGCGGCGCAACGCGGCGGTCGCCGTGCTCTGTTCGCGGATTTTGCGCGGGCGCGCCGAGGCGGGAAAAGCGGCGGCGGTTTTCGGAAAAATCGGCGCGGACGCCGTGCGGCGGGCGTTGCTCGATGTCAGCTGGGCGGCGCGTTGGCAGAAAATTCCGCTCGCAAACGGCGCGACGCTGATTCTGGACGCCTCGCACAACGAGGAGGGGGCGCGGACGCTCGAGAGCAATCTGAAAACGCTCGGCGGGGAAAAGCCCGTCGTGGCGGTTGGCGTCTTGGGCGAGGAGCGCGCGCGCCCGCTGTTTTCGGTAATCTCGAAGTACGCGCGCGAGATTTTGTTGCTCGTTCCCGACCAGCCGCGCGCGCTCGACTTCCGCGCCCTGAAAAACTGCATCGGCGAATGCGGCGTGCCGATACGCGAATGCAAGGTCGGCGAGGTCTTCCAAAGGGGCTTTAAAAGTCCGTTTGTAAAAAGCGGCGAGACGATAATTTCGACCGGCTCAATCTATCTTGCGGGCGAGGTTTTGTGCGCGCTCAAAAACGACAAATCCGACGGACTTTCCGACTTGATTTAATCGGAAATTATGTTTAAAAAGTTCCGCGCAATGAAAAAGAAAGATAAATTCGACAAATACGACGACGGCAGGATTACGACGGACGATTATGTGGACCTCAAATGCGGAATGGAGTTCTGCGAATTGCTCTTGGGGATTTTCGTGATTATCCTGATTGTTGTTCTTCCGTAATTATAATAGGGCGAGCGCGGCGGGGTTTTTTCGCGCGGATTTGAAACTTTTCCGCGTCCGCCGCGTTTAACTTTTTTGCGTATCGTGCTTGTATTGCCGATGCGATAATAATATTGATGGTGGTATGAAAAAACTTTTCGCAATTATTTTTTCGATTGCCGCGTCGTTATCTTGCGTTTTTGCCGCGGATAGCGGGAGGAAATCGGTTGCGGTTTTCGTCCGCAACGACTCCTCCGATCCCGCGCTCGATTCGACGCTCAAGACCGTCGCGAACCTCGTTTCGGCGTCGATTAACAACGCGGGCTTCGCCGTGGTCGACGCCGACTTGGCGTTGAAAAATCTCGACGCGTACACGGGCGCGGGCAGGGCGGAGGCGGAGCAAATCGCCAAGTCGCCAGTGCGCGCGCAGACTCCCGACGAAACGCTTTTGAAAAACGTCTCGGGGCTGCGGCTCGCACAGATGTTCGGCGCGGACTATGTGCTTGCGGTGTCGCTCTCGAACTTCGCAAAAAATTCGAACACCTCCACCCTCTACGGCGTCCGCACGCAAAACAACATCTACACTCTCTCGTGCAACTACAATTTGTACGAGGCGGGCGAGGGGCTTGGCGCGGCGGGCGGAGTCGCAAAAAGCCGCAAGGTGGTGCGCCGCACGCAGGACAGTTCTTCGACCGTCGATGTCATGGGCGAACTTGTCGAGGACTGCGCGGGGCAGATTGCCGAATCGCTTGTTGCGCGCGAAAGCGCTGGGGCGGTTGCCGCGAAGAAAGTCGGCGCGGGGGAAGTCGTTTTGCAGGTTCGCGCGGGGACGGCTGAGTTCCCGAGGCTTTCGGAAAATCCCGACGGGACGTACGCGCTGTCGGTCGTCAAAATCCCCCTCGAGCTCGCGGTCTTCAGCGCGGAAATCGACGGGGTTTCGCAGAGCGTCGTGGACGGAAAGCTGCGGCTTGCGAAGGGAATACACTTTGTGAAAATCGCACACAAGGACTTGGAGCCGATTGAAAAGACAATCAACATCACGGGCGAAAGCGGCCAGCAAATCGTCTTTGACGCGCAGATGACGGAAGCCGCCAAGGCGCGCATGCGCTCCGATATGCAGTGGTTCCAGCAGTTCGCGCGCCAGCAGGGGCTCATCAAGCACGAGGGCGATATGCTCGACGCCGACGTCGGCGCGAAGGTAAAACTCACCGACGCTGAAGCCGCGAAAATCGGTGCAATCGGCGAGATGTTGAAAAACTCGGGCTACAAAATGGACGTGAAAGTGGACTCCAAAAATCTTCCCGAAATCAACAAAGTCCAAAGCGTTTTCGGGCAATAAAAAAGGGCGAATATGAAAAAACTGATTGCGGTATTTTTGACAGTGTGCGCGTGCGCTGCGACCTTTGCGGCGGAAAACAAAGCTCCGCGCAAATCGACAATCGCCGTTGCGAAAGTCTCGGCGACCCCGTCGCTTGCAAAGGCGGTGGAGACCAACGGCGGAACGCTCGCGATGTCGCGGATTCTCGAGGCGATGGACGCGAACCTTTCGGCGGCGGTTCAGGCGACCCGCAAATTCGAGGTGCTCACGCGCTCGGACATCGACGCGATTGTAAAGGAACAGAGTTTCACGGAGTCGGGCAACGTGGATTCGCAGGGCGGACAGGCGGCGAAAATCGGAAAGATAAAGGGGGCGCAGTACCTGCTTATCGTCGCCGTGGACGACTTTCAGGACTACAAGCGCAAGCGCGTTTTTGCGGGGCTTGGCGAATCGACCGAAGTGCGAATAATAAGGTTCGGGGCGGTTGCGAAAATCGTGGACTCCACGACTGGCGCGATTCTCGAGACTGCTGATTTCGTCGTGAGTGGCGAGGGCAGGAGCTCGGAAAAAATCTCCGCGGCGGTTTCGGGCGGCGGGGCTAACGACGCCGTGATTTCGTCGCTTTCCAGAAAAATGTGCGCCCTTGTCGCAAACAGGGTTGCGGACGCAGTCTTCCCCGCGAAAATCATCGCCAAGACTGGGAAAATCGCGACTTTCAACCGCGGCGACGGTACGGGCGTCTGCGCGGGCGACGAATACGACATCTTCGCGCTCGGCGAAAATATGGTAGACCCCGACACGGGCGAAAATCTCGGAGCGCAGGAAGTGCGCGTCGGGCATATGCGCGTCTCGCAGGCTTTCCCGAAGTTCTCGAACGCGGTTATCGACGAGGACAACGGCGTCGAAAAGGGGCAGGTCGTGCGGCTCGTTAAAAAGGCGGAAAAGCAGGCAGCCGATTCTGACGACGACGAATTTTGATAAATCGCGCGTAGAATTTTTAACCGCGGGATAGTATGCGAAAGTTCGCCCCGATTGCCGTTTTTGCGTTCGCCCTCCTTTGCGGAGGCTGCGCGACGCACACTTCGCGTACGCAGGAAATGCGCGGGTACTGGCGCGTCGGCGAGGCGCAGAAGGCGTATGCTCAGGCGTCGGAGCTCGGCGGCGAAAGCGGCGATACGGACGAGCTCGTCTGGCTTTTGGAGGAGGGCGCGACGGCGCGCGCGGCGGGCGGATTCGCCGAAAGCAACAAGGCGTTCGGAAAGGCTTTCGACAAAATCTCGGACTACGAAAACCAGCCCGAAATAAGCGTATTGCGCGAGTCCGAGGCGTTTTTGACAAACCAGAGCTACCTCCCGTACAAGGGCTACAATTACGACAAAATAATGCTCTGCACCTACACAGCGCTGAACTACATTCAGACAAAGGATTTCGACAGGGCGGCGGTCGAGTTGAAGCGTCTTGAAAATTTCCAGCGCGAGGCGAAGCTCAAAAACATCGACAAAATCGCGAAGTCCGAAAAGGCGTTGGCGCAGGCAAACCGCGAGCGCGGCGCGGACGGATACAATGTCTCCAAAACCGTTTCCAATCCGAGCGTACAGGCCGCGCTAAGGCGCGTCTACGGCGACGGCTATGCGGGCGGTTCGGCGGCGGCGGGGAATTTTGTGAATCCGTTCGGATACTGGCTCGGCGGAGTATTCTTCGCGAGCCGTCCCGCCGACTCCGCCGACAGGGAGCGCGCCGCAACGCTCATGCGCCTTTGCTACGAGTCGCTCGGCGGGAAGTCGCAAATTCTCGCCGAAGATTTGGCGGCGGCGGAAAAGCTCGCGGACTCCCCGAACGCAGGCTTCGGGAACATAACGTATGTGGTGCTCGAAACGGGCTGCGCGCCGATTCGCAGGCAGGTTCGGATAGATCTGCCGATTTTCATCGTCGCAAAGCACGTCCCGTATGTCGCCGTGAATTTCCCGTATCTCGAGCCGCAAAAATCCTTCAAGCAGTCCGTCCCGATTTCGGCGGACGGGCGGGAGGTGCGCTTCGAGACAATCGCGGATTTAGACTCGATTATCGGCGAAGAATTCAACGCCCAGCTGCCGTACGTCATCGCGAAAACTGTTTTGAGCGCGGCGGCAAAGGCGACCGCGCAGTACTTCGCCGCGCGCGCGGCGGGCGACGACTGGGGGCTTGTCGTGCAAATCGCGGGCGGAATTTATCAGGCGATGATGAACGACGCCGACTTGCGGACGTGGACGACCCTGCCAAAGCAAATACGTCTCGCGCGGCTGGAGACCCCCGCAAGCGGAAAGATAACCGTAGGCGGCAAAACCGTTGACCTTTCCCCGAAAGGTGTAAATATTGTGTACGTCAAAAGTATGTCGGCGGCGGGCATCGACAGTGTCCGCGTTTTCGACTTCCGCGACGCTCCCGAAAAGGCGGTCTCGGGCGGCGCGGAAAAACAAAAGACCGCGGAATCGAAATAGCATGAAAAACATATCGGTAATACTCGCATCGCTTTGCGCGCTGTTTTTTGTCGGGTGCTCGACGGTCAACACGGTCGAACGCGCCGACCCCCAGTCGCGCCCGACGAGGGTCAACGACAAGCGCGTGATAACCGACGGCTCGCTCGACGACTACGCGTATGTCGCGGCAATTAACGAAAGCCGCGTCGGCGGACTTCTCAAAATTCAGGCGCGCATCGTAAATTCGAGCACCAGTGCCGAAAACGTCAACTACAGGTTCGACTGGCTCGACGGCGACGGAATGGCGGTATCGTCCGCGACTTCCCCGTGGGGCACGCTCGTAATTGAGGGCGGCGAATCCAAATACATTTCGGCGGTCGCGCCGTCGAAAAACGTCTGCGATTTCACTCTAAAACTTCTTCCGAACGTCAGGGACTAATATGAAAAACAAACTTGTCTATCTCGCACTTTTCGCCGCCGCGACGGCTTTCGTCGGCGGCTGCGCAAGCAAAAACGCATCGTACGTGGAATCGGGCGGCGCGCGCACGATTATCTCGACGAATAAAATCAACATAGCCGACTGGAACAACGCGGCGGCCTCGCTTACAAACGAACTGCTCTCGTCGGGCAAGCTCGAAACCGTTCCCGAAAAACAGCCCGTAAAAATGCTTGTCAGCCGCGTGATAAACCGCACTTCGGACAATATCGACACCGATATGCTCACCCGAAAAATCACGATGGTTCTTGGCAATTCGGGGAAAGTGCGCGTCGTAAGTCAGGACGCCGCCACCAGCGAGCTCGCCGAATACGAAGCGGAAATGAGCGGCAAAAAAGTCTCGAAACCCAAGCTTACATTGACGGGCAAGATACTCGAGGACAGGGAAAGCAACTCCGATTTGCGCGAAGTCACCTACACGTTCTTCTTGGAGGTGAACTACCGTGGCACGCCGATCTGGGCGGGCGAAAAGCAGATAACAAAGCAGTCCGAAAAAGGCCTGTTCGGAATGTAAAAAAACGCCCGCTTCGGCGGGCAATTCCTTGTTTTCACTTAAAATTCCGAAATTTGGCTTGCGTGGTTTTAAAGTGCAACTATATTTAGTTGCACAATGAGTAAAAAAGAAAAACTTTTGAGGACGCTTTTAAGCGAACCCAAAGATTTCCGATGGGAAGACTTGGTTGTTATCTTAAAAATGTTCGGATACGAGGAGCAACCGACGGGGAAAACGGGAGGTTCTCGACGCAAGTTTTTCAACGAGAGCCGCAACCCGTTGTATTTTCATAAACCGCACCCGACTGGAATATTAAAATCGTACCAAATAAAACAGGTTTTGGAAACCCTGAAAAAGGAGGAATTGATATGAACGCAATGACTTACAAAGGATACTTGGGAAGCGTGGAATATTCCCACGAGGATAATTGTCTTTTCGGCAAAGTATTGTTCATTCGTTCGCTTTTATCGTACGAGGGACAATCCGTTGCCGAATTGGAGGCGGATTTCAGGCAAGTTGTAGACGAATATCTTGCAGACTGCAAAGAGCACGGCTGGACGCCCGAAAAACCTTTCAAAGGTTCGTTTAACGTTAGAGTTCCGAGCGAAGTTCACCGCAAGCTTGCAATGGCTGCCGAGGCTCGTGGAGAAAGTTTGAACAAATATGTTGCCGAAGTTTTGGCGGCAAGTGTTTAAGGCTTTGAAAAAAAGCAAAAAATGAAAAACGGTTATTGTTTTTTAGAAAAGAAATTTCTCTAATAAAAGCCGAGAGGAGTTTGTGAGGATTTTTCATATCGAAATTGTCCTTTTTCTGTCCTCTTAGCGTCCG
Organism: Opitutia bacterium UBA6410; assembly: GCA_002437405.1. Classification (GTDB taxonomy): domain Bacteria; phylum Verrucomicrobiota; class Verrucomicrobiia; order Opitutales; family Intestinicryptomonadaceae; genus Merdousia. The sequence continues at coordinate 16,235 of DJPO01000103.1, forward strand.
CATACCGCCCCACTGCTTCGCCCGCAATCCCTTTATTTATCGACAAAAAAGCCCGCAAAGTGGTTGCTTTTGCGGGCTTCTAAAAAGTGCTCAAGAGGGGACTCGAACCCCTACGCCCTTGCGGGCACTGGCGCCTAAAGCCAGTGTGTCTACCAATTTCACCACCTGAGCATATTTTCGGATATATTCGCCGATTTACCGCCGAAATACCAGTCTAAAATTTTGCCGCGCGGTAAATTTTTACGCTTTTGCCGCGGGCGGGTTTTGCGGAGCGGGGGTTGACGCGCCGAATCCGCGCGGAAGCGATTCCACGTATACGGAGGTTGACGGGAAGGCGAACGAAAGCCCGCGCGCCGCCGCTATGCGCATAATCGCGAAGTCCACTTTCGCGCGCACGTCCATGTGGAAATCGTAGTTTATTTTCTTCGTGTAGTATACCAGCCTTATGTTGAGCGACGAGTCCCCGAAGCCCGCAAAGCGCACCGTCACGCTGTTTCTGTCCACTCCGTCGGTCGCCAGCACCGCCGCCTTGATTTCGGGGATAACGGCTTCGAGCTGGTCGGCGGTAGCGTCGTAGGTGAAGCCTATGACTTCCACCGCCTTGCGCATCGGCATTCTCGAGAAGTTTTCTACGGAGGATTTCGCCAACACCGAGTTCGGGATTGTCACGAGGGTTTTTGTGAAAGTGCGTATGCGGGTCGAGCGGAAGCCGATTGCCTCGACATTGCCTTCGTAGGAGAGCGTTTGAATCCAGTCGCCGACGATGAACGGGCGGTCGATTATAATCGACACCGACCCGAAGAAATTCGCGATAGTGTCCTGCGACGCGAACGCCAGAGCCATACCGCCGATACCCAAGGACGCGAGAATCGCGTTAACGTTTGCCCCGATGTTGTCGAGAATCGAGAGCAGGGCGATAATCGCGATTATGGATTTTACGACTTTGCGAAGGAAGTTTATCAAACTTGCCGCCGATGCCGATTTACCGCCGAAAGCGGTTTCCATTCGCATAAAGAACACGTCGAAGATGTTGAGGATAAGCCAGAACGCGCCGAGCCAGAAGACGACTGCGGCGGCGCGGTTGAGGATTTTTATCGATTCTTTTTCCTCGACCACGACAACGCACGCGAAGTACAGTCCGACGACCGCCGCGCAGACCATCGCGGGGGTGCGGATCTTGCGGAAAAAGAGCGAGGCGAAGTTTTCGCTTCCGTCGCGCGAAAAAGACCTTTCGAGGAATTTGAGCAGGTAGCCGAGCATATAGCGCGTGAAGACGAACGTCGCCGCCAGCGCGAGCAGCACGAGCAAATATTGGCTGACCCTCAGTCCGAAAATTTCGCGCGATAGAAACTGCATTGCCGCGTCGTCGTTTCCTACAATCGAGTGGATAAATTTGCGCATTTTCCCCTTTAGCTCGTAGGCCTCTTTGACCGCCTGCTTGTCGCGTTTTGCGACCTCTTTTTGGTGCTCGATTTCCTCGGGCGTGAGCTTTTTTTCGACGACTGCGGTATCGGCGGGGACAGCGGCTGATTCGGATTCTGCGGCTACCGTTGCGGCGGGCTTTTCGGCGGTTTCGGGTTTTGCCGCCGTGCTGTTTTCCGCTTTAGCCGTTGGTTCGGACGCCGTTTGCGACGCCGCAGCGGCGGGTTGTTCGGCAAACGCCGCGAGCGAAATAATTGAAACCAGAAAAATCGCGAAGAGTTTTTTCATATGCGCGTGATTCTTTTTTATAGGCTGATTAAATGCAAATAAAAAGCGGCGAATTCGCCGCTTCGGTATGTTGTTAAATTTAACAGGCGGTTAAAATTGCGTTCGCCAAATCGGGAACGTCCTTAATTCTTTTTGACAAAAGTTTTTTTGTCGCCGTTATTGTAAATTTTTTTACCCCGACCAATTCGACGCCGACAACCCCGCCTTTGGAGTCCACATCTATTGTTATTATGGCATTGCCTTCGCTGTCGTCTATTGTCTTTGCTATTTTATTTTTTGAAAATCTGATGTAGACGGCTTTTGTCTCGGCGTCAAAGGTTATGACGGGCAGCGATTTGCCCGATACGTGGATTATATTTTCCATTTTCAAGACTCCTTTCTCCAAGCTGTTATGCCTTTTACGTTGTT
>DJPO01000028.1:0-4292 GCA_002437405.1 Opitutia bacterium UBA6410
AAGCCTGATTTCACGCGCCCAGCTGGGGTAGGTTGAATTGGCTTTGCCAATTCAACCGTAGGGGGCAAGACCCCCTGTTTTAAAAACACCGCGCAAAATTGCCTCGCAATTTTGCTGACTATTATGAAAGGCGAAATTGCCGCGTTTACATGCCAACCGCAGTTGTATATCTTTCGCTTACTTTCTCCCAGTTGATTTTGTCCCAGATGTTCTCGAGATATTCAGCCCTTTTGTTTTGGTACTTCAGATAATACGCATGCTCCCATACGTCTATCGTCAATACAGGCTTGCACCCGCATGCCCCTATGAATTCGCCCATTAGCGGATTGTCCTGATTCGGCGTCGAAACCACTTTCAGCGTGCCGTCGGGATTTACCAATACCCACCCCCAGCCGCTGCCGAAACGCTTCATGCATTCCCCCAACAACTTTTCTTTGATTTTTTCGAAACTCCCGAACGATTTTTCCACCGCCGCCTTGAATTCGGCACTCGGTTCGGTCTTTTTCGGCGTCAGCCCGTCCCAGTAAAATTCGTGGTTCCAGACCCCTCCCGCATTGTTGCGCACCGCCTCGCGGATTTTTTCGGGAACGTCGCGCAGGTTTTTTATCAGCAGGAGCAAATCCGTGTGCGTCCCGAATTCGGGCGAAGACTCCAACGCCGCGTTCAGGTTTGCGACATACGCCGCCTGATGTTTGTCGTGGTGGATTTCCACCGTTCGCGCGTCGATTTGCGGTTCGAGGGCGTTTGTCGGGTAGTCGAGCGGTTTTAGTTTAAACTGCATTTTATTTTCCTTCCGTTGTTCGGTTGATTTTGTCTGTGCGCGGGCAATCGACGGAAAAACCGCCAATCCCGCAATGGTTAAAAACATTTCCCTTCGGTTCATTTGCCGTTATCGACCCATTCGCCCGAAAAACGTTCCGCCTATTTGTCCCGAAAACATTTTTTCGGGCTTTCTTGAAACTTGTCGGCGCGTGCCGATACTAATAAATATACACCTTGCGGGTAAATCCCGCACGGGTTGCGAAAGGAAAAGGAAAAATTATGGCAAACGGAAAATATATAGGAGTCCTACTAATCGCGCTGGGCATATTGTGCTTGGTCTACCCGATTGCGGCGTCGGTTTGGGTCGAAATGGTCGTGGGCGTATGCCTTTTGGGGGCGGCGTTCTTTTATATGGTCAACATTTTTTCGCGCGACAGGCGAAACGCGCGCGGATACTATGTTTTGCTGACGCTTTTGTACCTCGCCGCGGGGGTGCTGATGCTGCTCAATCCCTTTGACGGCGTGGAGGCTGTCATGGCGACTGTCGGGATAGTCTTCGCCGTCGAGGGGTTCGGCTCGATTGCCCTTTGGAGCACGGGCGAATCGCGCACGCGCATACCGCTTTACAACGGGATAATTTCGATAATCCTCGCCGTGCTTTTGCTCGCCAACCTTTCCTATGGGATATGGTTTGTCGGCGTTCTTGCAGGTGTAGATATGCTTGTCGGGGGCGCGTCGATTCTCTGTATGCGTTCCGATTCCCGCGCGGCAAACAACAGGTTCGACAAAAAATTCGGCAGGCGCGGACAGGCTCGCGGGTAGTCTTTGCCGCCTTTTCGGCTCGCTATTTTTCGAGCAGCCCGAGCCGCGCAAACATCTTTCCGTAGGCGGTGGCTTTGTCCGCGAGCTTCATCGGATACGCCCTCGACGAGGACGGCATTCGGTAGAAATCCAACGCCCGTCCGTCCGCTTCGATTTGCACGAAATCCCCCGCTGCGGGGACTGTACACCCGAGCTGTTGCGCCGCGGTTTCGGCGGCTTTCGCGCCCGTGCAGGCAATCGCCCGACACTCGGGGAGTCGGGCAAGCAGTTTTTTTATGTCGGTCGGGCGTGCGATTTTCAGAAAGTTGTCGGAGGCGTTATCGCGCAGTCGCTCGACCTCTTCGGCAGTGTCGTAGAGCGCGATTTTTTTGTCCTCCAGAAAATTTTCGATTTTGCGCCTGTCGAATCTCTTTTCTCCGCTAATCCAGAAAAAATCTCTGTCGCCGCAAAACGCCAGCCCGAAAATCCGCCACATATCGTTCGAGGGGTTGGGATAGTAGAAATCCATACACCAGCGCGCGCGCTTGGGCGGGAACGTGCCGAGCATAAGCAGGCGCGCGTTTGCGGGCAGGAATGGCTTGAGTGGGTGGACTTCGGGCATATTTGAAAAGTTTGCGGGCGGGCGGGGCGCGTTCAAGCTTTTTCAGCGCGGGGCGGTTTTGGTTGCCCGCCAATGGCTTGACAATTTCGGCTCTTTTGTGTTTTTTGGAATGTTTACAAGATATGAAACCCGACGAAAAATCAATGGCCAAGTTGGACGCGGCCGCAAAAGACATTTACGAACACCGTTTCAACCAGCTCGGCTACCCGTTCGATCAGGAGTCGGGGCTCGCCGAATTTTACGACTGGTTTGCGAAAACGGGGCTGGGGGGCGTAACGCTCATAAATGTCGGCGACCCGTATAAAACCGACTGGGATATGCTCAATACCGACGAATTCGAGCGCGAAAGCATAGATTTTCTCGCCCGCGCCTACGGCTTCGGCGACGACCACTGGGGCGTGATTTCCAACGGCGGAACGGACGGGAATATGCACGGCGTGTACTTCGGGCGCAAGGCGCTGGCGGAGGTCTCGAATTTGCCCCCGATTCTGTACGTTTCGGAGGAGGCGCACTATTCGCTCAAGAAAATCGGCGACATTCAGAACCTCGAAGTCCGCACAATCAGCGCGAAGAAAATGGGGCAGATGGATACGGACGACTTCGCCGCAAAGCTCGACCCGACCCGTCCCGCGCTCGTGGCAATCGCAATCGGCGGAACTTTCAAGGGCGCGATTGACGACCAAAAGGCTATCGACGAAGTCCTGAAGGCGAAAAAGCCCGTCGCCGTCTACAAGCATCTGGACGTTGCGCTCTTCGGCGGCTATCTGCCGTTTTTGCGCGACGAACAGGCTCGGGAAATCGTGGACGCGGCGAAGATGGATTTCGATTCGCTCGCGGTTTCGGGGCACAAATTTTTCTCGCTCAACGAACCCGCGGGTGTCTTCATTTGCCGCCGCCGCGTGCTCGACTGTGTGCACGGCAATCCCGTCCCGTACCTCAAGGGTGTTATCCCGACGATAAGCTGCTCGCGCAGTGGGCTCGACGCGCTCAAGCTCTATTGGCGCATAAAGTCGCTCGGGGCGGACGGATTGCGCGAACAGGCGGAACATTCGCTCAAAATGGCGCAGCTGCTCGAGGACAAGCTTTTGAAGGCCGGCGTTCGGGCGTACCGCAACCCGTATTCCAACACGGTGTTTTTCGAGCGTCCCGCCGAGCGCATCGTCAAAAAATACGCGCTTGCGTGCAACGAATACGCGGATTTCGGGAAGCTCGCGCACATAGTCGCGATGCAGTATTTCACGCCCGAGATGATTTATTCCATCGTCGAAGACATCGTTTCGTAGCAGTATGCAGACAACTCCGCGCCGCAAAGACAGAACCCTCGCGCCCGCCGACGCCGAAAGGCTTTTCGACACGGCGGAATACGCGTTTCTCTCGCTCGTCTCGGACGACGAGTATCCGTACTCCGTCCCCGTGAATTTTGCGAAAGTCGGGAAAACCGTGTATATCCACGGCGCGCCGCAGGGGCGGAAAATCGCGATGGTTTCGGCGAATCCGCACGCACAGCTTGCGGTTGTCGCCCGCGCGCAAGTCGTGCCCGAGGAGTTTTCGACAAACTACGAAAGCGCAATAGCGTTCGGGAAGATTTTCGTGTGCGCCGACGAATCCGAAAAGCTGCGCGGGCTTCGCGCAATCGCCGCAAAATACTGCCGACACCTTCCGCTCGAGAGCGAAAATTTCATAAAATCGGCAATCGCGCGCACGGCGGTTTTCCGTTTCGAGATAGAGGGAATTTCGGGCAAGCGCAGGGGGTAGTTTTATGGAAAAATTTTTTTGTTTGCAGAATGAAAAATCCGTTTTAACGCGCGACGAGTCCGCTTTCATAAAGGGCGTTTTGATTTGTCTGGTAGTGTTGTGGCATAATGTTTTTATTGCCTCCGTATTCGAGAGTGCCTACGGGATATTTGTTCCGGCGCACGTTAGCGGGTTTTTCCTCATAACTTTTTTGTACGGATACAAAAAGACAAATTTCTCCGATTTTATAATAAAACTTTCAAAAAAGATTATCCCCGTTTATGCGATTGCATTTATAATCTGTTCTGCCGCCTATATTATCGTGTACAATTTTGTTTTTGCAGATAATATTTCCGCGTTTAAGTTTACTGAT
>DJPO01000028.1:4321-40171 GCA_002437405.1 Opitutia bacterium UBA6410
GGGGGGGGGGGTATTTGTGCGCGTTTCTGCTTGGCGGAATGCGAGTTAGGACAATGACAGGTTTTTTGTTTTTTTGGTTTTTCCCTTCGTTTTTTTATTTTTCCGTCTTCAAATTCCTTTTGTACACATATCCGAAAATCGGAATATTTTTATTTATTATATCTGTCGGTCTAATACTGTATTTCGATGTTGTTGTCGAAAATTGCATGTCGTACCTCAATATAAACGCAATGTTATCAGGCCTTTATTTTCTCGGACTTGCGTTTCTCAACAATTATATATTGCGGAAATACAATAGCGCGGCATTGTTTGTTTTGTGCCTTATCCTGTTTGCCGCTTTTTCGGCGGCGGCACTTTTCTGGGGTGTAAAGGAAATACCCGATTTAATTAGAGCCTTTTTTGCGATTCCGTTTTTTGGAGTGTTGTTTTATGCAGCCAAAAACGGGAGGATTTTGAACTCGATATTCGGGAAATCGGTTATATTTATCGGGCAGCTGTCCCTTTACATTTATGTATCCCACCAGATTATTTTCCGCGCGTTTTTGGAGATTTCCAAAAGATATGCGCCGAATCTGGTTTCGCATTGCGGCGGGACGTTCAATACGGCGATTTTAACGTATTTGATTACTTTGCTGCTGTCTACCGCATTTGCAAAAATTGTTGTTAACATCAAAACAAGCTGTCAGACGGTTAAGTCCGCATAGGTCGTTTTTGCGAACTTTTCGACCACGCTTGCGGGGGCTTTTATTTGCACGCCTATCCTGCCCGCGCTGAAGAGGATTTCGTCGAAATTTTTGGCGGTCGAGTCAATCGTCGTGCGGAAGACTTTTTTCATTCCGATGGGCGAGCAGCCACCGTGGACGTAGCCTGTCGTCGGCAGAAGCTCCTTGGATTTTATCATTGCAACCGATTTTTCCCCGACTTGCGCCGCCGCCTTTTTGAGGTCGAGCTCCGCCGCCACGGGAATCATAAAGACGTAGTGCGCCCCCGATTTCCCGACGGTCACGAGCGTCTTGAAGACCATATCGGGGTTGACTCCCAGCTTTTGCGCCATTTCGACTCCGCTGACGGCTTCGGTAATCGCGCAGTCGAGCACTTCGTGCGGGATTTTCTTTTGGTCGAGCATTCTGAGGGCGTTGGTTTTGTGTTCCATTTTTGTTTCGGGTTATTTTTTTGCGCGTTTTGCGGATTTTGCCGAAGCGGCGTTTTTGTCCGCCGCCGCCTTGCGCACCGCCGCAGCCTGCCGCTTGAGGGCGGCGGAGGCAATCCACGTCGGCGGAATGAGGGTTGCGGAATTCTGGTTGTGGGGGGAAGTGATATTAAGAAGGGTTGCGAGCCTGCGCACCGCCAAGTGTCCTGCTATGTGGTTGTTTTGCTCCATGCCGCTCCAGTAGGTCGGCGGAATTGTGCAGTCGTTGCGGCGTTCGAGCTGGACAATCGGGTAGCGCGACCCGTCCGCGCGGCGCAGTTTGTGGTAGAGAAAGTCGCCCGTTTCGCCGAGCATATACATCACAACATCGGGATTTTCCCGCGCGAGAAATTTTTCGAGATTTCTGTAGTAGGTCGGGCTTTGGATATTTTCGATGAACGGCGGGATTCTGTCCGCCTTGGGCATGTCGAATTGCGCCCTGAAAAATCCGCCGTAAAAGCGTCCGTCCACGAGCCCGTCGATGCGTTCGTCGAGCACCAGCGCGGGGCGGCGGAAGCCCATTTTCACGAGGTTTTCGGTCGCGGCGCGGGCGACCTCGAACTGGTTGGAGGAGACGTGCTCGTAGGCGGGGTTGTGGACGCTGATTCCCACCGACACGATTTTGAAGTCGTCCCAGATTTTCGAGTACGGCTCGAACGCGCCCTCCTCGGTGTGCCCCAGCACTATGCAGCCGCGAATGCCGCGCGCGTGCAGGATTGCCGAAAGTTTTCTGCGGGTGAGGGCGGGGTCGAGCAGCCAGAATTCGTCGATTTTAAAACCCAGCTCCGCCGCCTCTTCGTCGATTCCCGCCTTGTATTGCGGGAGGGTCGTGTGGTTTTTGAAGGCGTTTTTGTCCTTGTTGCCGTTTAGCAATGCGACGACTTCTCGGAAGCCGCCGATTGTGGATTTGCGCATGCTCGACATCATCGTCGAGACCATTGTGTTGCGCTGGTAGCCCGCCTTTTTTGCCGCCCTTCGGATTTTCTCGGCGGTGGATTTGTTCACACGCGGCGAGTTGTTCAAAGCAAGCGACACCGTCGCCTTCGAGATTCCCAGCCTCGCGGCAAGCTCGCGTATCGAGACGTAGCCGCTTTTTCCCTTTCCCTTCCTGTCCATATTTCGGACGCTATTTTCGGGGCGTTTTGCGGTCAAGCAAAAATTCGGGAATCCTTTGTTTTTGCGGGCGCAAACTGTCCAATTTTTGCGGCGCACCGCTGTGCCTTTGTGCGGGCGCGCGGCGGCGGGGCGAATTTTTTCGCGCTTTTTGTTCATCGGTGCTTGCAATCAAACCGCCCAGTTTGAAAATAAAAAAATACGCAATGAAAATCAGGAGATTGGAAAGTACCGAAAAAATGTACAAATGGCTGTTGCTCGGACTGCTGTGGGTTGCGTATTTCATACACCAAGGCTCGCGCCAAATCTATCCGTCGGTTCTCCCGCAAATCGGGGAATACTTCGGGGAGGGCAATTCGGCGAAGCTTGGGTTCGTGATGACGGCGTTCGTGTTTACGTACGGCGTCTCGGTTTTGTTTTCGGGCGTTGCGGGCGACTTCCTGCGCCGAAAGTGGTTGATTGTGTTCGGCGTGCTGACTTTTTGCTCGGGGATTTTCCTTTCGGGCTTCGTCGCTGGAATCGGGCTGCTTGTTTTTACATACGGGGTTTTGAACGGCTTGGGGCAGGGGTGCTTTTATCCGCCCGCCTCGTCGCTTTTGGGGCAGCACTTCGAGCAAAACCGCTCGACCGCGTTTTCGATTTTGCAGACGGCGCAGTATCTGGGAATGATTGCGTGCAGCTTTTTGGCGGGCTACTTCGGGAGCTTCCCGTCGGTCGGCGGAATCGACGGCTGGCGGACGGCGTTTTTCGCGGTCGGCGGATTCGGGATTTTGTGGGCTGCGGTGCTCGCCGTATTTATGCGATATTCTCGCGGGGCGGGCGGCGCGGAACGCCCGAAAGTCTCGCTCTCCGACGCTCTCGCGGCAATGCTCCGCAAGCCGTCCGCCGTGATTCTCGGGCTGGTTTCGGGAATGAATGTGTGTATCGACACTGGCTATCGGACGTGGATGCCCGACTTCCTCCAGCAGGTTCACGGGCTCGACCCAGCCGCCGCCGCGTTCAATGCGGTGGTTTGGTCGTATGTCGGGGCGTTTGTCGGGATTTTGGTCGGCTGCAGGTGTGCCGACAGACTCGCGGCAAGGGGGCGGAAAGTCGTGCGCTTCGAGACAACCGCGCTGGGTTTTCTGCTGACCGCGCCGTTTGCCGTATTGATGGCGTTTGCGGGCGGCGACTTGCTTTGCTATGCCGCGCTGTTTTTGTTCGGCGTGGCGCGCGGCGTTTACGACTCGAGCCTCTTTGCGTCGCTTTTCGATGTCGTGGAAGTCAAATACAGGGCGACGGGAATGGGGCTTATGCTGTGCTTCGGGTTTATGATAGGCGCGTTTTCCCCGACGTTTCTGGGCTGGATTCGCGACGTTCTGAATCCGCAGTACGCGATAGCCAGCCTTTCCGTATGCTGCCTTGCGGCGGCGGGGCTTTTGACGCTCGCAAAGTATTTCTTTTTCAAGCGCGACTTTGTCGGAGGGCGTGATAACGGGTAGGTGGTTGTGCGCGCGGAGGATTCTAAAAATACGGCTTAACGGTGATGGAATCGCAAAAATCGGACAACAAAAAAAGGGACTCGATGTCCCTTTAATTTTGAAAACAAGTTTTGCCAGAATCGCGGCGGTTAGCCGTTCATCAGCTTTGTCAATGCCTCCGAGTAGCATTTTATCGTGTTTTGCACGATTTCGGGCGGAAGTTGCGGACCGGGGGCTTTTTTGTCCCAACCGATGCTTTCGAGCCAGTCTCTGACGTACTGCTTGTCGTACGAGGGCTGCGAGCGTCCGATTTCGTACTTGTCGGCGGGCCAATAGCGCGAGGAGTCGGGGGTCAGGACTTCGTCGATGAGGTAGACTTTGCCGTTCTTGTCCGTTCCGAACTCGAACTTCGTGTCCGCGAGGATAATCCCGCTGGACTTCGCCTTTTCCGCCCCCATATTGTAGAGGGCTATGCTCGCCTTCTTGATTTGCCCGAAGATGTCCGAGCCCAGGAGCTTTTCGCATTCCGCGTTCGTGATGGGCATATCGTGTCCTTCCGCCGCCTTGGTCGTGGGGGTGAAGAGCGGTTCGGGGAGCTTCTGGCTTTCCTTCATTCCCTCGGGGAGGGTGAATTCGAAGAGTTTTCCCGTCTGCTTGTATTCCTTCCAGCCGCTTCCCGCCAAGTAGCCGCGCACGATTGCCTCGATCGGCATGGGGTTGAGCTTTTTGACAATCATCGAGCGGTCGATGAGTTCGGGGAAATCCTTGAGCAGTTCGCGAATGCGCGCGTTGTGGTTTTCGACCAAATGCGTGGGCATTATTTTCGCCGCCTGTTCAAACCACCAGAGGCTGATTTGCGTCAGCAAAACGCCCTTGCCTGGGACGCCGTTGGGCATGATTACGTCGAATGCGGAAAGTCGGTCGGTCGCGACGATAAGTAGTTCGTCGCCCAAGTCGAAGTTTTCGCGTACTTTACCTTTGGAGACCTTTTTGAAGGGCAGGCCTTCAACGGTCATTAGGGGTTCTTTGGGAAGATTGAAGTTCATTGTCTAAATAAAAAGGGAAAGTCGGGCGGAAATCAAGCTCATTTGGCGTCGGGATTTTGCCTGCGCTTGAGGGCGAGCTGCCCGCAGGCCGCGTCGATTTCCGAGCCCTTTTCGCGCCGCAGCGTGTACGATACGCCCTTCTCCTTCAAGATGTTCGCGAAAGCCGCGCGCCTGAAGGAGTCGCTACGCCGCCACGGCAGGGATTCGACCTTGTTGTAGGGAATCAGGTTGACGTGCGCGTGCAGCTCCCGCGCGATTTTCGCAAGCTCCCGCGCCTGTGCGAACGTATCGTTTACGTTTTCAATCATTATGTATTCGAGCGTCAGCATTCGCCCGCAGACCTCGGCGAATTTTTTTGCGGCGGGTAGGAGCTTTTCGAGCGGGAATTTTTTGTTTATCGGCATAATCTGCGAGCGTACTTCGTTCGTCGCACCGTGCAGGCTTATCGCGAGTCTGTACGGGAAGCCCGAGTCCGCCAGAAGCCCGATTTTGTCCGCAAGCCCGCATGTCGAAACCGTGATTCTCCGCGCCCCGAACGCGAATTTGTCTGGGGAGTTGAAGACGGCGAGCGCGGCGAGCAGGTTGTCGAGGTTCGCGAGCGGCTCGCCCATACCCATCACGACGATGTTTTCGAACTCGAAGCGCGATTCGCGTTTGCCGCTGGGCATAACCTTTTGCTCCACGAACGGCAGAGCCTGCGAGATTATTTCGTCGGCGGTCAGATTGCGGATAAATCCGCCCATCGCCGAGGCGCAGAACTTGCAGCCGCTCGCGCAGCCGACCTGCGTGCTGACGCAGAGGGTCTTGCGTATCTGCCCGTCATCCGACGGAGCTTTGAGCAGCACGCATTCGACGAAATTTCCGTCGCGCAGGCGGAAGAGGAATTTTTTCGTTTCGTCCCCCGCGCGTCTGTCTCCGACGAGCTCCGAGGGGCGGAAGTCGAATTTTTCGTCCAAAAAGGTCTTCAGTTTTGCGGGCAGGGCGGGGAAGTCCTGCGGGGCGAAGATTTTTTTCGCGTACACGCAGTCGAAAATCTGTTTGGCGCGGAATTTCTCGAAGCCCGCCGCCGACAATTCCGACGCGAGCGCGTCCTGCGAAAGTGTGTAAAACGGCAGTTTCGACGGCGATTCGGACATTTTTTTCTTTCTTTCTTTCTTTCTTTCTTTCTTTCTTTCTTTCGGTTTCCTCCGTTCCTTTTCACGCTCTTTTGCGGGGCGGGCGGGAGGTCGGCGCAAATTAAAGGTTTTCGTTTGAAATCGGACGCCAAGTGTCCCTGTCGAGCGATTTGTTTTCCTCGCTCACGCGCTTTATGTACGAGTCCGCCGTTTTCGTCTCGCCCGTGAAGACCGAGCCGATGGGCGTGCGCTTTGCGTCGTCGCGGACGTTTTCGGCAGTCGAGCAGGATACGCACGCGAGTGCGCACGCGCCCGCCAAAATCAATAATACTGTGTGTTTCATAAATTTGCCTTTGCTTTGGATTTTTTTCTGCGGGCGAATTCCCTCATGTCGACCGCGATGTCGTCGGTCTCGAAAATTTCCGAGCCGAGCAGGTGCTCGAAGATGTCCTCGAGCGTAACGACGCCCGTGAGCGACGCAAATTCGTCCACGACAACCGCCATTTGCTGGTGTCTTTTTATAAGCTGTCTTAATACGGACAGCGCGGTTGCGGTTTCGGGCACGAAAATCGGGGGGCGCATAAAGCCCGAAATTTTCGCGTTGTGGCGGTCGCCCGCAACGGCGGTGAGAATGTCGCGGCGGCGGACTATTCCGACCACATTGTCGATAGTACCCGCGAACACGGGAATTCTCGAAAAGTTGAGGTTCGGGGTTTCGGCGAAGACCTGCGCGACGGTTTTGTCCTTGTCGAGGGCGGCGACAACCGTGCGGGGCGTCATTATTTCCGAAACCTCCACGTCGTCGAGCGACAGGGCGTTGGCGATTAAGTCGCGCTCCTGCTGCAAAATCGAGCCGTCCTTGCGCCCTTTTTCGGCGAGCATTATGATGTCTTCGTCGTCGGTTGCGTCTTTCCCGAAATTGCTGTCGGCGATTTTCGCGAAGGGCTTTGCCAGCTTTTCGAGCAATATAGCCGCCCGCACAAGTAGCCCCGAGAGCTTCGGGCGGCTGAGCGAAAGCAGCCTTTGCGGCAAAGCGCAGGCGAGTACGAAGAACGCTGCGGCGCAGACCGCCGAAAATGCGACGGCTGGGATAACTCCTTTATCGGCAAATAAATCGGAGAAAAAAATGCCCGCAAGGCAGGCGGCGAATGCCGCGCAGAGGATTCGGGCGCAGTAAAGCACTTCGCGCGGCGGAAGCGGATTTTGGCGGAAATTTTCGGCGAATTTCCCGAGCGCGGGCGACTTCGTTTTCAGCGATTCGATTTCCGACTCGGATGCGTCGCGGATTGCGGTCTCGGGCACGGCGCAAAAAGCGGCTGCGGCGACCGTTGCGACAATCGTTATTATAATATACAACATTTGCCGCGATATTCGCCTATTTTGATTGCGATTTCAATTCTTTTTATGCGTTTTGTGGGCGGCGGACGGCGGCGGGGCGGACTTATCGCGTGTTTTCGGCGCACCAGTCGGCGTAGCTTTTGTTTGCGGAAGCTCGGAATGCGACTATCTGCGGGCACTCGTAGGGGTGGATTGCCGCGAGCCGCTCGGCGGCGGCGTGCGCCTTTTCGGGCGAAGTTTTGAATTCCACGGGGATTTCCGTTTCGCACTTCGTCTCGCCGTCCCAGTTGTAGACGGACTGGATTGCCGCGCCGATTTGCGCGCAGGCGGCGAATTTCTCGAACACGAGAGTGTGGGCGAGCATTTTTGCGTTTTCGAGGGTCGCGGTTGTCGTCTTTATTATAACGATTTCGTTTTCCATTTAAATTTTGGTTGACTATTTCCGAGTTAGTTAAAAATATCTGTTTCAAACCAAAGAACGAAACGACGCTAACCGCGTTTTCGGGGATTGGCAAGCTTTTTTGCCTGCCGATTCCCGACTGACCGAAGTTCCGTCCGCAGGGGGAGTCCTTTTTATGGGAGGCTCTTGCGTGGGCGGTTTTCGGCGAAAGCGTTGGCGTTCCATTCCTCGGTATTAACTTAAACAGAAAATAAAAGGAACATAAAAATATGTTGAATCGTAGAAACTTCTTGAAAACCGCGGCTACGGCGGGCGGTCTCATGGTTCTCCCCTCGTGGTGTCTCGGCAAAGCGGGCGGCCCCAACTCCAGACTGCGCGTTGCGGCGGTCGGCGTAGGCGGCAGAGGCGAAGCCATTATGTCGGGTCTTAAAAATATGCCCGACGTCGAATTGGCGGCTTTCTGCGACGTTGACGACAAAAACGCCGCCAAAACCTACCAGAATTATCCGAATGTCCCCCGCTTCAAGGACTACCGCGTTATGCTCGACAAAATGGGCAAGGAAATCGACGCGGTCGCCATCGCGACTCCCGACCACATGCACTTCCCGATTGCCGCGTGGGCGATTATGATGGGCAAACACGTATATTGCGAAAAGCCCCTCACCCGCACTATCTGGGAAGCCAACAAGCTCAAGGAACTCGCTGCTCAGTACGGCGTAATCACGCAAATGGGCAATCAGGGGCACACCACTGACGGCTGGCGCAATCTTAGAACTTGGTACGAAGCCGGTCTGCTCGGCGAAATCGAAGACATCTATATTTGGACTAACCGCCCGATTTGGGCGCAGGGCGACCTCAAAATGCCCGAAGGCCAACCCGTCCCCGCGACGCTCGACTACAACCTCTGGCTCGGCGTTGCGCCCTACCAGCCCTACAATCGCGCAATTCTCCCGTTCAGCTGGCGCGGTCTGCGCAACTACGGAACGGGCGCGGCGGGCGATATGGCTTGCCACTTCCTCGACGTTCCGTACTCGGCGTTCGACCTCGGCTATCCCGAAAGCATCGTCGCCAACTCGACGCCCTTCAACGACTACAGCTGGCCGAAGCAGGCTTCCAGCGTAATGACGTTCGCGAACAAGCGCGGCGTAAGGGGTAAAATCCGCCTCCACTGGTATGACGGCGGCCGCAGACCCGAAGCCATCAAGCGCGTCGATCCCGAATTCCTCAAACCCAATCCGAACAATCCGTGGGAACGCGCCAACGCGACGTTCATCGTCGGCACCAAGGAGACAATCCACGTCAACGAATACGGCGGCGATTTGTACGTCTACCCGAAGTCGAGAATGCGCGATTTGGCAAAGGCGGGCGCACTCCCCAAGTGCACGATTCCCCAATCGGTTACGCCTTGGAATCCGCACGCGGAATGGGCGAAGGCGTGTTTGGCGAACGACCCCGCAAAGGCGTTGGCAAACTTCAACTACGCAGCTCCGTTTACGGAAATGGCTCTCTTGGGCATGATTGCAATCAACTTCCCCGACCAGAAGCTCAGATACAATCCCCTCAAGATGCACTTCAACGGCTGCCCCGAGGCGGACAAGTACATCAAGTCGCTCTACGCGTACAAGAAGGAATTCCTTCCCGCGGGTTTGAAAATCTAACTTGCTTTGAAATCTTTAGGGGAGCGGGTAATTGCCCGCTCCTTTTTTTTGTCTTTGCGATTCTGGGCTTGAGAAGGAATTCAAGTTCGCGTTCCTCCCGATTTTTTTCGGACGGGAGCGGCAGGTGTCGGCTCGGGTTGCTGGCGGAAACGGCGGCGGGTGGTGTTGCTACGGGGTGCGGAGGAGAAAAACGGCGTCGCGAAAAAAAATACGACGCGGCGCGGAAAACGAAGCTCGGATTTCGGCGGGCAGGGCGGTTTTTTTGTTATATCGGGCTCGGCGTAGGTATCTTCGACCCGAAGATTTTTTTCGAGGGAAAATCCGCATATCCGCCCGCCGCAAATTTATTTTCGCAAGACCGAAAATTTTTGTTGATTTTGACGTAAATACAAATAAAGTAGAAGCCTTTTAATTCAATGACTTCTTGTCGAATCCCACGATTCGCTCGGGCGGTCGCATATCGGAATTTTATATAAACATACCAAAATGAAGCAGATAAACCTAAACTCAACTATCAGGACTCAAATCGGCGGCAACTCCGCAAAACGTTATCGCAAAAGCGGTCAAATCCCCGCTGTCATCTACGGCGAAAGCGGCGAAAAGCACCTCCTGATCGAAGAAAAGGTCCTCGTTGCGACCCTCAAACAAGTCGCAGGCAAGGCGGTACTCATCGAATTGGCGTTCTCCGACGGTACGGAATCGCGCTATGCAATGATTAAGGAAGTTGCACGCAATCCCCTCACGGGCGCGGTCGAACACGTCGACTTCATCGAAGTCGTAAGAGGCAAGCCGATGCACACGGTTCTCCCGCTCCACTTCTCGGGCGAAGCATACGGCGTCAAGAACGAAAACGGCGTTCTCGAAGTTCACGAACACGAAGTCCGCGTAAAGTGCCGCCCCCGCGACCTCCCCGAAATGATCGAAATCGACGTTTCCGAACTCAAGGTCGGCGAAGCTATCCACCTCAAGGACGTTAAAGCTCCCGAAGGCGTTGAATTTGAATCCAACCTCGAAGACGTTCTCTGCACCTGCAACGTCGTCGAAGAAGAACCCGAACCGGAACCGGCAGCTCCCGCAGAAGGCGACGCAGCCGCAGCTCCCGCAGCCGACGCAGCAGCTCCCGCAAAGGACGCCGCTCCCGCGAAAAAGTAGTTCTTCGGACGCTATCCGTCCCCCGTTCTTTTATAGACAAATATGTCCGTCAATATCGTCGTCGGTCTGGGCAACTCCGAACCCCGCTACGCGCTCACGCGCCACAACGCGGGGGCGATTGTCCTCGAAAACCTCGCAAAATCCTGCGGGGTCGATTCGATGCGCTTCGACAAATACGCCAACGCCTATATCGGCAGGGGTGCGCTTTGCGGAAGGGAATTGACGTTCGTCTTCGCCGAAGGCTATATGAACGAAAGCGGCGTATCGCTCGCCAAGACGCTCAAATACCTGAAGGCGGATATTTCGCAGGTTGCCGTAATTTACGACGACATTACGCTCGAGGCTGGCAGAATGAAGCTCAGCCGAGGCGGTTCGTCGGGTGGCCACAACGGAGTTGCGGACATAATGGCGCATTGCGGAAACACCTTTGCTCGCGTGCGCATCGGCGTAGGCGGCAAGGCCGACAAGCGAATGGATTTGGCGGATCACGTTTTGGGGAAACTTCCCGAAGCCGATTTGGCGGCGATAAAATCCCTGCCCGTCTCGGACTGCTTTAAACTGCTGGTCTCGAAGGGGCTCGACGCCGCCCAAAACGTCGTAAACCGCAAATCCGCGCCCGCCGACAACGCCCGTTCGGGCGGTGCGGCAAACTCGGCGGGGAACAACGAAAAAATTTAAACAAACACCAAATATGAATAACAAGAAGTACCAAGCAACGTTCATTCTCGATACGAGAGGCTACACCGAGCCTGTCGAAACACTCATCGAAAAAATCAAGTCCGTAGTTGAATCGTGCGGCTGCAAAATCGAATCGGTTGAAAATCTCGGACAAAAGACATTCGCCCGCACGACCGACCGCAATTTCCCCGCAGGCATCTATGTGGAAATCAACTACGAAGGCGACACTTCGGCGAACGCTCTCATCAAGGAAAAATTCCGCCTCGACAAGACTGTCAACCGCATTCTCGTCATCGCCAAGTAATTTTTAGCGAAAAAAGCGATGTCCTCTTTCAACAAAGTAATCCTGATGGGGAACTTCACGCGCGACCCCGAGCTGAGGCAGACTCAGAGCGGCACGAGCGTCTGCCGTTTCTCCATCGCCGTAAACCGCTCCTACAATTCGCAGGACGGCTCGACCCGCGACGAAACTTGTTTTGTTGAAGTGGATTCCTTCGGCAGAACTGCGGAAAACATCTCCAAGTTTTTCTCCAAGGGCAGGCCGATTCTCATCGAAGGCAGGCTTCGTCAGGACTCTTGGGAAGACAAGCAGACGGGGCAAAAGCGCACGAAGTTGCTCGTTGTTCTCGAACGCTTCGAATTTGTCGGCTCGCGCGAACAGGGCGGCGGCAATTACGGCGGCGGATACGACGGCGGCGACTATTCTTCCTCTTCGCCCGCTCCGCGCCAATCGCGCCAGTCCGCTCCCGCGCGCAACGAAGACCTCGAGGACGACGACGTTCCGTTTTGATTTGCCGTAGGCTCAATTCAACAAACTTTAATAATTCAAAAATTCAACAAATATGGCTACAACCAAAGTTCTAATAGTAAAGCCCCTCGAAAACCTCGGCGGCGAAGGCGAACAAATCACCGTCAAGGCGGGATATGCCCGCAACTTCCTTTTCCCCAAGAAGATTGCGATTCCGGTAAACAAGGCTAACAAAAAGCAGATCGAAGCGCTCATCAAGGCGCGTGAAATCCGCGAAGCCAAGGAGCTCGAAAACGCTCAGGCACTTGCAAAGGTTCTCGCGGATATGTCGATTGCTTTCGCAGTCAAGACCGGCGAAGGCGGCAAGCTCTTCGGTTCGGTAACTGCAGCCGACCTGCTCGCGAAGATCGCCGAAGGCGGAGTCGAACTCCCCAAGAAGGCTATCCACCTCGAAGCTCCCGTAAAGGAACTGGGCAAGCACACCGCCCAAATCAAGTTGCACCACGACGTTAAGGTCGACTTTACTTTTGAAGTCGTTTCGGAAAATCCGATTGAAGAAGCGACCTCCGAAGAAGAAAAGAAGTAATCCTCTCCGTATCGGATTCCGATGGAGGAAAACCTTCCAAAGAAAGCCGCGAGCCGCCGCAAGAGCGGTGTCGCGGCTTTTCAGTCAGAGCCCTCTCCCGTTCTCGGGCGGGACTTGCCGCATAATATCGACGCGGAAGAGGGGGTTTTGGCAAGCATTTTGCGCGACACCTCGAGCGACGTAATCACAACCTGCATATCTTCGAAAATCCGCGAGGAGTATTTTTTCAAGCCCGCCCACAGAATTATGTATGCGGCAATGCTCGCGCTCTTCAACCAGAAGCGCGAAATCGACGAAATCGTTTTGGCGGACTACCTGAATTCGCGCAAGACGCTCGACGATGTCGGCGGAGTTGTGGAAATCAGCAGGATTGCGGGCAGAATCGAAACTCCCGCGCACTTCCAGCAGTGGCTGGCGATTATCCGCGAAAAATACTTTCTGCGCACTCTTATCCACGCCTGTTATACGGCGATTGAAGGCGCGTACCAGAACGAGGGCGGAATCGACTATTTTATTCAGGGCGTCGAGGAAAAAATTTTGGGAATCTCCCAAGACCGCGTCGGCGACTCCGTAAAAAAGGCGGACGAGCCCGACCAAGTCGACGCGGCTGTCGAGCGCATCAACGCGCTAATCCGCAACAAGGGGCAGCTGATGGGCGTGCCGACGGGCTTCACCCAGCTCGACGAAATGATGGGCGGCTTGCACGCCAACGAAATGATTGTAATCGCGGGTCGCCCCAGTACGGGCAAAACGTCGATTGCGCTGAATATCGCCGAAAAGGCGCTCTTCGGCGAAAAACCTTTCCCGACTCTGATATTTTCGCTGGAAATGCTTGCCGACCAGTTGCACCAGCGCATTATCGCCTCCCGCGCGCGCATCGACCAGCACGCGCTAAGCCGCGGTATGCTGAAAAAGGAGTCCATCGCCGACATCACGGCGACCGCAAAAGAGCTCAAAAACGCGCCGCTTTGGATTGACGATACCGCGGGCGTCTCGATTCTCGAAATGCGCGCAAAGGCGCGGCGGCTCAACCAGCAGCTCGGCGGCAAGCTCGGGCTCGTGATTGTTGACTATTTGCAGCTTTTGCGCGGCAGCGACCCCAACCAACCCCGCGAACAGGAAGTCGCGGAAATTTCGCGCGGCATGAAGGCTATGGCAAAGGAGCTTCGCGTGCCCGTAATCGTCTTGGCGCAGCTCAACCGCGAATCCGAAAAGGGCGATATGCGCGCCCCCCGCGCCAGCGACTTGCGCGAATCGGGGTCAATCGAACAGGACGCCGATGCCATTTTACTCTTGAGTAGAATGAGAAAAAGTGCCACTGATGATGAGAACACAACAAATTCGCAGTGGTTAATCCGCACGGAGCTCGCCAAGCAAAGAAACGGGCCGACTGGCGTGATAACTTTGGTTTTCAACAGAAACTACACTCGCTACGAGAACTACTCCCTCAGAGACGATGTCAACGTTTAACAATTTCTTCAGACGCGCGGCGGCAAAGTCCGCACGCGCACTTTTGGCGTCCGCGCTTTTTGCGCTGCTCGCGCCGTCGTTTTCGCTTTTCGCCCAGCAGTCCCCGCTAATGGGCGACTCTAAAAAAATCCCCGACGAAGAGCGCGTCATCGGCAGCGTCAACGTCAATATCGAGGGCAAGCAAACCGTCTCCAAGGAGGCGGTCTACGCGCATATCCGCCTGCGCAAGGGTATGAAATTCGACCAGCGCGCCCTCGACCAGTCCATTCGCTCGATTTACTCGACGGGCTTTTACGACTTCGTGGACGCCAAGCGCAAAATCGACGCCAAGGGCAATCTCGAGCTCGACTTCACGATTATCCCCAAATTCAAGGTTTCGCAAATCGCATTCAACGGCAACAAAGTCTATTCGGGGGCGCGTTTGCAAAAGGAAATCGAAACGTACGCCGGCGCGCCGCTCAGTGAAGTCGGCGTGAAGCGCGATGTGGACAAACTCAAGGCTTTTTATCAGAAAAAAGGCTACTCGCTCGCGAAAATAACATACTCGATTGAGCGCAACGAGGAAACGGGCGTCGGGGCGGTAATCTTCCAAATCGACGAGGGCGGCGACATCGAAATCCAGAACATCATATTCAAGGGCGACCCGCGCGTCGAAAAGCAGTTCGGTTTCTGGGGGAAGC
The DNA here is from genome assembly GCA_002437405.1 of Opitutia bacterium UBA6410. Taxonomy (GTDB): domain Bacteria; phylum Verrucomicrobiota; class Verrucomicrobiia; order Opitutales; family Intestinicryptomonadaceae; genus Merdousia. The sequence continues at coordinate 18,955 of DJPO01000028.1, forward strand.
TCGGACGCTTCCTGTTCGGCAAGGATACAGAGGATTTCGACTCGGTAGACCTGCTCTCGGAAATGAAAACCGACACGTGGATTCCGATTGTCTCCCACATCACCGACAACGGCAGATTCAAGGAGGACGAATTCCAAACCGACATCGAAAAGCTCCGCAAATTCTACCGCGACCACGGCTATCTCGACGTCGAAATCGACGACTCCAAAATAAAATTCGAATTTCCCGACGCCGACGAGCAGGGCGATATGGACATTGTCATAGACATTGTTCCCAACCACCAGTACAAAGTCGGGAAAGTCTCCTTCAAAGGCAACACGATTGAAGGGTTCGACGATGCAAAGCTGATGCAGTTTGTCGACTACTTCGACCTCACCGAAGGCAACGTTTTCTCTCCCTCGCAGGTCGAAAAGCTCATCGAAAAAATCCGCGAATACTACGGCGAATACGGCTATGTAGATACAATAGTGCGCGTGCTGCGCCGCCCGAACGTCAAAACCGGCGACATCGATATGGTTATCGATGTAATCGAAAGCAAAATGTTCTATCTCGAGTCAATTAACATTCAGGGCAACAGCAAGACGAAAAGCGAAGTGATAATCCGCGAACTCGCCCTCGAACCCGGCGAAGTCTTCGACTTGCACAGAATGAAAATTTCCGAAAACCGCCTGAAGGAAACCCGCTTTTTCGACGAAGTAACCCTCTCGCCCGAGGAAACGAATATCCCCCAGCGCAAGAATCTGAAAGTAACCGTCAAAGAGGGTAGAACGGGCAACTTGACTTTCGGCGCGGGCTTCAGCACCGTCGAAAGCTTGGTCGCGACCGTCGAAGTAACGCAAAGCAACTTCGACTACGCCCACTACAAAAGCTACTTCCAAGGCGCGGGGCAGAAATTCAGAATCCGCGGCACAATCGGTTTGAAGTCCAATCAGGTAATCATCAGCTTCGAAGAACCGTGGGTCTTCAACCGCGAACTCGCGTACGGTATCGACCTATACCGTACGGACTCCGACTACTATTCCGACTATTATTCCGAAATGCGACTCGGCGCGACAAACTACCTGCGCAAGCGCATCTACGAAAAAATCGAAGCCCGCTTGGCGTACAAATTGGAGCTTGTCGATATTTACAACGTCGACAGCCGAATCCGCGGCAACGTAATCCCCGAACAGGACATCGGCAACCGCACGCTTTCGCAAGTCAGCCTTTCCTTTTTGCGCGATTCGCGCGACAGCTATATGACGCCCACGCGCGGCACGCGCTTTGAGCTGATTCAGGACTTGGCTGGCGGGCCCTTCCTCGGGCAAACGAATTTGTACAGAATCGAAGCCCGCGCGGGCTGGTGGATTCCCACGTTCGAGACGGGCAAACAGGTGTTTTCGATTGTCGGACGCACGGGATCGGTGCAGGGGTACGGCGGCAAAGACGTTCCGTACTTCGAACGCTTCTTCCTCGGCGGCGGCTACAATATGCGCGGCTTTAAATACAGAAAAGTCGGCAGACTCGACAGCGCGACCGAAGAACCGTTGGGCGGCAATACATTCGCGTTCGCGTCGGCGGAATACTCGATTGAAGTTTTCAATCCCGTGCGCTTTGCGGTCTTCTACGATATCGGCTTCGTGAACTCCGACTCGTGGGACTGGGATCCGTCGGATTATTGCTCCGACTTCGGTGTAGGGCTGCGAATCCTGATGATGGGTGCGCCGATGCGCATAGACTTGGGCTTCCCGCTGCGCGCGGGCGACAACAACGACGACGGAATGCAATTCAACTTTTCGTTCGGCACGGTGTTCTAAAATTCCGCCCGAAAATTTGAACATTTTTTATTCAATTAAGACTAATACATAAAAGATAAACAAAAATGAAAAAAATATCGTTAATACTCACAGGCATTTTTGCCTCCGCAATGCTCAACGCCGCGACAAACATCTATGTCGTCAATATGGCGGAAGTGTATTCCAACTATTTTAAGGCAAAGGAAGCCGCCGCACAAATCAAGACATCGGTTGACGCGACAAACGCGGAACTCGGAAAAATGGACAAGGAACGTCAGGATTTGATGAAGAAAATTCAGGACATTCAGGCGAAAGCGCAAAATCCCGCATTGACCGAAGACGCGAAACGCAAGATTGTCGAAACGGAAGCACAGCCCGTCATCGTAAAATTGCGCCAAATCGAACAGAATATGGAAGGAATCCGCCGTTCGACCTCGCAAAAGCTGAAGGAAAACATCGACGGAATCCGCAAGGTTCACATGCAGGAACTCAACGAAGTAATCCAGAAAATCGCCAAGGAAAAGAAGGCTGACTTCGTATTGGAAAAAGCCGCCTGCCACTTCGCAAAACCCGAAGCTGATATAACGCAGGAAGTAATCAAAGCGGCAAACGCCAAGCAATAAAAGATACGGCGCAATAAGCGCATATTTTTAGAAAGGCGAAACCCACGGCGCATACGCGTCGGGGTTTCGCTTTTTTTTTGTGGAAACGCAAAACGACAAACTTGGGAGAATAAAAATACCAACCCTTGAAAATTTAAGAGGTAAGTAGACGGGCGGGGCGGTAGTCGAGAAAAAATACGGTTTGTTGATTTGCTGTTTTATTATTTTTTTGTCATGCGGAATTGATGTTTTTCTTGATTGTTTTCGGAAATTATAGTTTGTTAAGAGAAAGGAGCTCCCATATCGGTTGACAAGCCGAGATTCCGATACGCGTAGCCATTGGTTCGATACCCGACCCTCTGGCATCTCCTCCCCATTTACAATGCTGATTTAAATATTTAAATTATTTTCTTGATTTTTTGTAAGATTCATTAATTCTTAAAAATAAGAAGGAGCTCCACTGTCAGTTGAAAAGCTGCGATTCTGGCAGGCGTAGCCATTGCGTTCGTTAACCGACCCCTTGGCACCTCCTTCCCTTTTTTTTGCGTTTTTTTTTTATTATTTGCTTGATTACCCGAGATACTTTTTGATGATAATTTATAAGGGAAAGCTCCTTTGCCGAATGAGAAATCGGGATTTCGGTAAAAGTAGCCATTGTGTTCGCTACCCGACCCCTTGGCATCTTTCCCCCCTTAAAAAATTTTATTTTTTGTGTCGGTAGAATTTTTGTTTTTAAGTTGCGTAGAGTTTTTTCGCAGAAACAGGAATATTTTGCACCCCGAGGTGGAGCGAAAAAGCAGCCACGAAAAGGCGAAGCTCGCGGCGTATAGAGACATACGTAAAAGTTTCGCCATTTGCGCGCGGTATCGGAGGGGGTTGCGGGCTTAAGAAAAACATTAAAGGGAAGAACGAAAGCCCAAACTTTAATGTTAATCCGTTAAAGCGGGGGAACGGAAGAGATTTGGCGGAACGATTTTGGAGCTAAAAAACAGACACGAAAAAAGGTGAAGCTTGCGGCGTATAGAGACATACGTAAGAGTTTCGCCATTTGCGCGCGGTATCGGAGGGGGTTGCGGGCTTAAACAAAAACATTAAAGGGAAGAACGAAAGCCCAAACTTTAATGTAAATCCCAAAAGCGTGGGAACGGGAAAGATTTGGCGGAACGATTTTTGAGCTAAAAAACAGACAATGAAAAAAGGCGAAGCTCGCAGCGTATAGAGACATACTCAAGGGGAGATTGTTTTACGCGCGGTATTGGAGGAATTTGCGGGCTTAAATAAAAACATTAAAGAAAAGAACGAAAGCCCAAACTTTAATGTTAATCCCAAAGGCGTGGGAACGGAAGAGATTTGGCGGAACGATTTTGGAGCTAAAAAACAGCCACTGAAAAAAGGCGAAGCTCGCAGCGTATAGAGACATACGTAAGAGTTTCGCCTTTTTTCAGTGGCTGTTTTTTAGCCCAAAAGCGTCCGCCAAATCAGGCGAGACCGCGCTCGGAGGGTGTATTCGCGAAAGTTATGATGGATTGTATCACTCTGTTCCCCGACGTGTCCCTCATCGCCAACTGCTCTATCGCGTGCGGCCTTGTCAGCCTTCTTCTGTAAATCAGCTTGAACGCACTATACACCAGCTCTATTTCTTCCGCCGTAAATCCGTTTCTTTGCATGTTTATTTTGTTTATCGCGCAAACTTCCGCCGGCGAACCGTCCGCCATAAAGAACGGCGGCAAATCCTTTACCAACTTCGAACTTGCACTCAACATCGCATACGCCCCGATTCGGCAGAACTGGTGCGCTCCGCTTCCCCAACCGATTACCGCGTGATCCTCGACAACAACGTGCCCGCCGAGCGCAGCGTGCGAACTCATTACAATGTTGTTGCCAACAATGCAGTCATGCGCTATATGGCTGTATGCCAAAATGTTGTTGTTGTTGCCTACAATCGTGAACGTCTGGTCGGCTGTCGAACAGTGCGCCGTGGTGTATTCCCTGAAAACGTTGTTGTCGCCGATTCTCAAACCAGGGTTGCCGCCCTTGAACTTTAGGTCGTGCGTTTTGCCGCCTATGAATGCGTAGGGGAAAATTTGGTTGTTTTTGCCCATAACGGTGTTGCCGTCGACCGTCGCGTGGTGCGCAACTACCGTTCCCGCGCCGATTTTTACCGTCGCGCCAATGTAGGCATACGCGCCGATTTCGACGCCCTCGTCGATTTCCGCGCCTTTTTCTATGATAGCCGTTTTATGAATGTTGGTCATAATCAAATACTACGGGGCTTCGTTGGCGTCGATAATAGCGAACATCAATTCAGCCGACGATGCGACTTTTCCGTCAACTTTGCACGAACCCTCGGCACATACAAACTTCTGCCCGCGGGACTTTGTGATTTTTATGTCGATTTGGATTTGGTCGCCTGGTTTTATCGCCTTGCGGAATTTTACTTTGTCCGCACTCATAAAGTACGCGAGCTTGTCCTGCCCGTTGACGTGCCTTAGCATCATAATCCCAGCCGCCTGCGCCATTGCCTCGAGCTGCAATACCCCGGGCATAACGGGGTTGCCGGGGAAGTGCCCCATAAAGAAAGGCTCGTTGATTGTGACGTTTTTTATCGCGGTAAGCTCGTCTTCGCCGCGCGTCTCGACGATTCTGTCGATGAGCACAAACGGGTAGCGGTGGGGGAGAAGCTCGAGGATTCTGCGGGTGTCGAGCGTGGTTTCGGTAAAGAGTTTTACCTTGGACTTAATCGGCTCGGCGGCTTTTTTTGGGGACGCCTTGAGCGTCTCCATTTGCTTGTAGATTTTTTCGGTAAGCTTGGCGTTGAGCGCGTGCCCGGGGCGAACCGCAACTATGTGCGCGTTGAGTTTGACGCCCAAAAGCGCGATGTCGCCGATGATGTCGAGAATCTTGTGGCGGACGAATTCGTCCTGATAGCGCAGGGGCTCTTTGGAGATGATTTTATCGCCCTTGATGACAATGGCGGAGTCGAGACTGCCGCCCTGAATTTTGCCCATTTTCAGGAGCTCTTCGATGTCCTCGTAGACGGTGAACGTGCGGGCTGGGGCGATTGCCGCCTGATATGTTTCGGGGTCGATTTCAAGCGAAAGGTGCTGGGTGTGGATTCCCCTGTCGTCGGCGGAAGTGCAGGTGATTTTGAGCCCGTCGTAGGGCAGGGCGATCAGCGAGCGGTTGCCCTCGGAGACCGAAACGGGCTCGCGCAGGCGGAAGACTTCGCGCTCGGCGTCCTGCTCTACGGGTTCCGCCTGTTGAATCAAGTTGACGAAAAACTTTGCCGAGCCGTCGAGAATCGGGGGTTCGCCCGCGTCCATTTCGACGATGCAGTTGTCGACGTCCATTCCGTTGAGCGCACTGAGGACGTGTTCGATTGTATGCAGCTTGACGTGCCCCGAGCTTACGCCCGTATTGCGAACCAAGTCGGAGGAAATTTGCGTTATCAGGGGGCGGACTTCGGGCTTGCCGAAGATGTCCTTGCGTTTAAAGACGATACCCGTGTTTACGGGAGCGGGTTTGAGCGTGAGCGTCACAGACTCCGCCGAGTGCAGAGACGTTCCGTTTATCGAGGCTTCGCGTAATATTGTGCGCTGTTTCATTTGCGAATCTAAAAGTTTCTCTATAATCTGTTATATTCCCACAAGACAAAAGGGGTGTCAAGCCCGATTTCCGCGCAGCCCGTCGGAGGGGACGCGCCCGCTTGTCGGCGGCTTGCCGCTCCGATTGCAGGCGGGTTGGTTGCCCGTTTATCGGCGGGAAGGTTCGCCTGCTTTAGTAGCCGAGCTTTGCGTCTATTATAATTACATACGCGGGGTTCGAGAACGTCGGGTGGGCGATAATCGAGTACGCGCAGCAGATTTTGTCGGGGCTTTGGCAGTTGTAGCATTTGTCCGCCTTGACTGCGCACGGAGTTTTTCGCCCGAGTCTCTGGGCGTTTTTGGGGGCTGCGATGTTTTTCGCCCGCCACATCGCCTTTTCGAGATTTTCCTCGAGCTTGTTGATCCCGCAGACGAAGAAGACCGCCTTTCGGTCGACGCCGTAAATCGACGCCGCGACCCTGTTGCCGCGCCCGTCGATGTTGACGATTTCGCCCGAGGCGGAGAGGGCGTTCGCGCTTGTAATATAATACTGGGCGTCGGCGGCGTTGCGCATTGTGTTTTCGTCGCGGTCGGGTGCGGCGTGCCAGTAGACCTTGTTGTTTTTCGCGAGAACGTCGTACAAACCTATTTCCGAAACCGTGACCGATCCGCCAATCCCCACGCTCGCGCCCGAGCCGATTGTTCGGGAGACGAACTCGACCGCCTCTTCGGAGGTTTCGAAGAATTTTGCGACAAAGCCGCGCTTTTCAAAATTTTTTACGACATTTTCGATTTGCATATTACCGATTTTTACAAAGGTCGAATGCTCCGTCGAGTCTTTTCTTGTCGTGGAATTTGCAAAAAACTGTTGCAAGACGGGAATATTTTTGTTCTATATTATACCCGAAATTCGATTTCGGCTCGGCTCAATCCTCGTTTTGCGCAGGTACATTTTGCAAAACACTCTCCCACCCGCCGCCGAATCTCGATAGAATACCAACTACCACATACGGGAGCGTTTGCGGTTCTTCATTATTTGCGCGCGGATTTCAGCGCGCCACCCGATTCCGCGATAATCACAGCTCCCCCGCAAAAAACCAAACAGAAAACCATCATGGAAGAAGAAATCAAACAGGGCGAAACAAATCCCGCCCCCGCAGTTGGACAGCCCGAAGTATCGGAAGCACCCGCCCAAGAAGTTTCAGAACAAAAGAAATCCGAACGTCCCATTCGCAAAAACGGCAGAAACAGAAGCGGCATGCGCTCGTCCGCCAAAAAGGCCGCCGTCGAGGCGGAATCGTGCGGGGAAGTCGAAGACCTCAGCAACTTCAAGGAAAAACTGAGTGGCTCGAACGTTTCGGGGTACGGCGACGACTCCGAAAACAGACAGCCCAAGCGCGAACGCCGCTTTGACCGCGACGGTCGCAGGGGCAGGGGCGAAAGAAACTCCGACGCTCCGCAGGAATCCGCTCCCGCAGCCGAACAGGACGCCGCGGCGCAGCCCGCAGACGCGGAATCGGCGGACTCCGAAGCCAAGCCCGCAGAGGAAAAACCCGAACGCGAAGGTCCTTTCTTCGAATCCAAAAAATTCGCGCCCCGCGCAGTGGAAGTCCCGCTGACCGACCGTCGCCCGAAGTTCTCCAACGACAGGGCGCAAAAGGACGACGGAGTGATTTCCTATTCGGCGAAAACTCCCGACTGCCCGTCGCTTTCGCTCTTCGCGAGGATTAAGAAGGCGGTTGCGTCGCTTTTCGGCAAGAAGCGCGACGACGGCAAAAAGAAGTACCGCAAGGACGGCAGAAAGGGCGACTTCAAAGGCCACAGACACCACCGTAACGGCGACAAAAAATACTACAACAAAAACAGGGGCAACGGCGACTTCAAGCGCAGACACGATAACCGCCCCCGCCGTGAAAACGGAGGCAAATAGGCGCAAAAACATTCCGATAGGGTTGTAAAAAAAAACCTGTTTCGGACGGTGCGGGCGCAAAATTATGCGCCCGCCTTTTATTTTACAAACCATGGATTCTCTTCTCATAAAAGGCGGTTTGCCGCTAAGCGGCGAAGTAAAAGTGTCGGGGGCGAAAAACGCCTGTCTGCCGATGTTCGCGGCGGCGTTGCTCACCGACGAAAAGTGCGTGCTCCAGAATGTCCCCGACCTCAGCGACGTCCGCTTTATGGCGGACATAATCCGCGCGCTCGGAGCGGAGGTGTCCAACCCGCGCGAGGGAGTCTGGGAAATCTGCGCGAAAAACATTTCGCACGTCGCGCCATACGAGCTCGTCCGCAAAATGCGCGCGAGCATCTGCCTGCTCGGGCCCCTTTCCGCCCGCATGCGCAAGGCGGAGGTTTCGCTCCCAGGCGGCTGCGTAATCGGGGCGCGCCCCGTCGATTTGCACATCAAGGGAATGAGGGCGTTGGGCGCGAAAATCGAAATCGAGCGCGGGTATATCTGCGTGGACGGTTCGAAAATGCGCGGGGCGCAAATGTATCTTGGCGGACGCTTCGGCAGCACCGTAACGGGGACTGCGAACGTCATTATGGCGGCGACGATTATCCCGGGAACGACGGTAATCGAAAACGCCGCGTGTGAGCCGGAAATCGCCGACCTCTGCGCGATGCTTGAAAAAATGGGCGCGCTAATCGAGGGCGCGGGTTCGCCTACAATCACGATTACGGGCGTTCCGTGCCTCGGCGGAGCGACCCACTCGGTTATGCCCGACAGAATCGAGGCGGGAACGTGGATTGCCGCCGCCTTGGCGTCGAAGGGAAAAGTGCTCGTGCGCGACGCCCAGAAAAAATATCTCGGCTCGTTCTTGGACGTTCTCGAAAGGGCGGGGTGCCCGTTTGCGGTCAAGAGCCGCTCGTCGATTTATGTTGACGCCTCCGACTTCAAAATGCGCCCGATTGAGGCGATTACCCTCCCGTACCCTGGGTTGCCGACCGACCTGCAGGCACAGCTCTGCGCCCTGACGACTCAGGCAGACGGGATTTCCATAATCACCGAACGCATTTATCCCGAACGTTTTATGCATGTCCCCGAGCTCACCCGAATGGGCGCGAACATCGCCCGCGAAGGCCCGAGCGCAATCATAAGCGGCGGTACGCGCCTTTCGGGAGCTCCCGTGATGGCGTCCGACTTGCGCGCTTCGGCGGCGCTCGTGATTGCGGCTCTCGCGGCGTCGGGCGAAACGCTTATCCACCGCGTCTACCACATCGACAGAGGGTACGAAAAAATCGACCAGAAGCTCGCCGCGTTGGGCGCGAAAGTCGAAAGGCTCAAGAACGCCGAATAGTTTTTTCGACTATTTTTTTCTTTGGGGCGTGGCGGATATTTTTTCTGGGGATTTTCCCCGCAATTTTGCACACGCCCGCTCGGGCGGCTTGTCCTTTTGCCGCTTTCGGCTCGGGCTGCCCGATTGCGGCGCAACTTTCGGCGTCGTCGCGGGCATTTTTTTGCGCAGGGGCGGGGCGTATTTGTTTTGGGGCTGTGTTTTTTCGGAAATCGGCGAAAAAAGATTGAAGTTTTTTTTAATAGGTCTTTTATATAGTGCGAAAAGACCAAGTATAAAACTACAAAAAAATTAATGACACCTAACAGACCTCATAGCGGCGGAGACAGGCCGTCCTACAACAGAAGCAGAAATTTCGGGCCCAGAAAGAACGAAAGAATCAGAGCACCGAAAATCAGAGTAATCGGCCCCGACGGCAAACAGCTCGGGATTATGACCCCGCAGGAAGCCCTCTCGATTGCGCGCCGCAACAAACTCGATTTGCTTGAAGTCTCCCCCACCGCCGAACCGCCGGTTTGCAGAATCCTCGACTACGGGAAGTATATGTACGAGGAATCGAAAAAACAAAAATCCCACAAGTCGGCGACTGTCAAGGTCAAGGAAATAAAGCTCCGTCCGATGATAGAGCAGAACGACTTTATGACGAAAATCCGCGCGGCGGAAAAGTTTTTGTATGCGGGCAACAAGCTGAAAATCACGCTGATGATGCGCGGCCGCGAAATGGAATACAAAGACAAGGGCTTCGACGCCGTAAAACGCGCGGTCGCCGAGCTTTCGCACGTCGGTACTGCCGATTCTGAGCCCAAGCTCGCGGGCAGAAACATCGGGCTTTCGATGTCCCCGCTTCCCGCAAACCAGCGCAAACTCAAGTATTCCGCCGAAAACGACGCAATGCCCGAGGACGACTCGGACAAAGAATAGGAGTTTTTTTCTAAAATGCGCCTATCCCGCCGAGAGTTTTTTGTCGAGCTCTTTGCCTCGATTTTCGCCGCAAAGACGGCGCGGGCTGTCGAAATCAAAGGGATAGACTATATAACCGTGCCGCAGTTGGCGAGCCTCTGCGGTATGAAGTACGCAAAACTTTCGGCGGACGGCAGGCGACAGAGCGTCTACGGCAAATACACAAGAATGGATTTCGAAATCCATTCCCGCGCTATGTCCCTGAACGGAACGAGCGTTTGGCTGTGCTTCCCCGTCGCGGCAAAGGGCAGACATTTGCTCGTCGCAAAGCGCGACTATGTCAAAACTTTAGCTCCCATACTCTTCCCCCAGAAAAACGAAAAGATAAAAAATCTTTTCAGAGTCGTAATCGACGCGGGACACGGTGGGAAGGACAACGGGGCGATGAATAAGTCTTTGCGGCTAAAGGAAAAAGCCATCGCGCTTGATGTCGCTTTCAGGCTCGGGCGCGAGCTGAAAAAGAACGGCTATGATGTCGTCTACACCCGCACGACCGATTCTTTCATAGAGTTGCCAGACAGACCGAAAAAGGCAAACCACCACCGCGCCAATTTGTTTCTTAGCATACATTGCAACGCGGCGGGGGCGGCGGTTTCGGGAATCGAAACATTTGCGCTCACGCCCCGCTGGGCACCCTCGACCTCGAGCGCGAAACTCACTTCCGCTGACGGAAAATTATACGACGGCAACAGTTATGACGGCTGGAACGAACTGCTCGCGTACTATCTGCAAAATAGGCTTTCGCGCGCGACTGGCGCGGCGGACAGAGGCGTAAAGCGCGCCAGATTCGCCGTTTTGCGCGACCTCAAAATGCCTGGGGCATTGATAGAATGCGGCTTCATAACAAATAGCGGCGAAGCCAAGAAGCTCGCGAGCGCAGCATACCGCCAGAAGTTGGCGGAAGCGATAGCATCGGGCGTCTACAAATATCACAAAACGCTACGCTCGGTAAATGCAAAGCGCGCCTCGAAATAGGGTGCGCTTTTTTATGCGTGAATTTTCGCGCGGGATTGGTGCGGGGCTCGGCGATTTTGGGGTGTTCGTATTTTTTTCAAAATAAACAGAGTGGCGGACGATTTTAAGAATGCAAAAGCCGCTTGAAAATTGGCGGCTTGGGCTTTTCTCGCAGGGTTGCAACGGCTTGAATTATCGCGTGATTATAAATTAAAAAAACAAAAAAACTGCCCGGAATGTCGGACAGTTTTTGTTGCTTTTGATGAATTATTTTTCGATTGCGGCTAAATTAGAACTCGTATTTTACCGCCGCAGCCCATGCAGTGTTTTCGTTCGTGTTCAAAACCGTGCCGAAGTGCCCGTACCCTGCGGTTACCGTGATGTGCGGGTTTATGACCGCTGCCAGCCCGACAGTCCACCAGTCGTTTTCGCTGCCGACAAGTTCTTTCCCGCCAGCCGAAATGGTGTCGTATTTGTTGAGCTTCTGGCGGTATTCGAACGCCGCAAAGAGCCAGTCGGTTATGCCGAAGACCGCGTTGCCTTCAACCGAGAAATCGTATCTGCCAGAGTAGCCCGTGTAGCCGAGGTTCGAGGCGTCCGTCGCGCGTCCCGTGATTGAGAGGATTAGCGGGTGTCCGTAGACGAGGAAGGTTTTGGAGGCTGTCGCCGTAAATTCGACGCCGTAGTCGCGACTGTATCCCGCGGAGCTTAGCACGCCGCCGAGTTTCTGGTTTATCTCGTTGATTCCGTCGTTGTATTTGCCGTGTACGCCGAAAGTTATCGCGGGGACGTATTCGGAGTCGAAATCGTTTTCCTTTATTACCGCGACTCGCGCGTTGAGCGTGTGAAGCCAAACGTCGTTTCTGCCGATGTCGACGCCCGTGTACTTCAAAATGTCGGTCTGGAGCGAACCCGTGCCGAAGCGGCTTGCGTTGTAGCCGAGTTCGACGCGCCCGAAAAGCGTTTCGGTGACGCCGAAACTTTCGACGTTCTTTTGGCGCGCGTTGACGTATGTCGCGCCGAACGAGGGAAGCCCGATGTCCGAGCCTTCGGGAGACGGATTTATAAGGTATGCGATGGGGGTGATTACCACACCGCCTACGCCGTCTATTGTCAGCAGCGGGAGCGGCGCGCCCTTTTCCTGTTTCGGGGCGGGGGCTTCCTGCTTTTGTGTTTCGGTTGCTTCGCCTGCGGCGGCGGGCGCGGCGGGAGTTTTTGCGGCGGAGACTTCGGCAGTCTGCGCATAGGTTATCGGGGAGACGGACGCAAGAAGAGTTGCGAGGGAGATGATGTTTTTAATGTTCATTTTATTTTTCCTTCTAAATTTTAAAGTTTGTAGATTTTTTTTTTTTTTTTGAAAAACTACCGAAAAGGTAGATATTAATTTTAAAAAAATTTTTGCAGTTTTGATTTTTTTTCTCGCGGCGGGGAAGTCGGATTTTTTTAGAGTAGAATTTTACAATCCGCCGCTTTTCTCATTCGCGCGCTACAACAATAGGCTTTGGCGAAAATCTTTTCGAGCCTGCCGCTCTCATGAGCTGAAGTTGTTTTAGACTGGATTGCCGTGTTTTTCATAATGACTACCAAAACAGTATATTTTTGTTTTTTGGTCAAGCAAAAAAATGAAAAATTTTTTATTTTTTTTATTTTATTGAAATGCTGGAAGTTGCGTTGACTGGGTTGGCTTGGGGAAAATTTTTAACAAACAAAAATGTCCCTTTCGGTGTGTTTTCTACTGTCGGAGCGCCCAATTTTCGTTGGAGTAGCGGGTCGAAAGTCCGCGCGGGGGCGGATTCGGGGGTAAGTGCGAGTCGCAAGGATAGAGCGACAACAAGCGCGTGGCGGCTCTTTAAAACACCGCTAATGCAAAGTATTCGCTGCCGCATTTTAGTTGAAAAGACTTGCGCTCTGTGTTTTATAAGATGTCAAAAACGGGAATTTTTATTATTTGGATAAAGGCAATGATTGACAAAATGTTAATCCGTGGCGCGAGAGTCCACAACCTCAAAAACATAGATGTCGATATTCCGCTTGGCAAAATCGTCGGGATTGCTGGCGTGTCGGGCTCGGGCAAGTCTTCGCTTGCGCTCGGAGTTTTGTATGCGGAAGGCTCGCGCCGCTATCTTGAGGCTCTTTCCTCCTACACCCGCCGAAGAATGACGCAGGCGTCGGAAGCGTGTGTCGACGAGGTTCTGTATGTTCCCGCCGCGCTCGCCCTCCACCAGCGGCCTGCCGTTCCGGGGATTCGCAGCACTTTCGGCACGGGAACGGAATTGTTGAACAGTTTAAGGCTGATGTATTCCCGCCTTGCCAGCCATCGTTGCCCGAACGGCCATTATCTTAGCCCGTCTTTGGCTGTCGCCGCAGGGAAGGAGCTTGTTTGCCCCGAATGCGGCGCGCATTTTTACGCGCCGTCTGCGGAGGAATTGGCATTCAATTCGCAGGGGGCGTGTCATCGGTGCGGCGGTACGGGCAGTATCCGCACTGTGGATATGTCAACCCTTGTCCCCGACGACTCCCTGAGCATTGACGAAGGGGCGGTTGCGCCGTGGAACAGTCTGATGTGGTCGCTGATGACCGACGTCTGCCGCGCGATGGGCGTGCGCACCGACGTGCCGTTCCGCGATTTGACTGCAAAAGAAAAGGAGATAGTCTACCACGGCCCAGCCGAAAAGAAGCATATTTTTTACAAGGCGAAAACGTCCAATCAGGCTGGCGAGCTGGATTTCACCTACTACAACGCGGTCTATACCGTGGAAAACGCGCTTGCGAAAGTCAAAGACGAAAAGGGAATGAAGCGCGTGGAAAAATTTTTGAAAGAGCAGGTCTGCCCCGATTGCGGCGGAACGCGCCTTTCCGCCGCCGCTCGGGCGCCCAAGTTGCGGGGTATTTCGCTGGGCGACGCCTGCGCGATGACGCTTTCGGAGCTGGTCGGCTGGGTTCGCGGAGTCCCCGAGACTCTGCCGAGCCAAATGCACCCGATGGCGGAGAGTATTTGCAATTCGTTTTTTAATACGTCGAGGCGGCTGACGGATTTGGGTCTCGGGTATCTGGCTCTCGACCGCTCGGCGTCCACGCTTTCGACGGGCGAACGCCAGCGAATGCAGCTTGCGCGCGCCGTCCGCAACCGCACGACGGGCGTTTTGTATGTGCTCGACGAGCCGTCCATCGGCTTGCACCCTTCCAACATTGTCGGGCTTACGGGCGTAATGCGCGATTTGGTTGCCGACGGCAACTCCGTAATTTTGGTCGACCACGACACGCAGATTTTAAAGGAATCGGACTGGATTGTCGAAATGGGCCCCGAAGCGGGCGCGAAGGGCGGCTATGTTATCGCGGAGGGGACGATTGCCGACATCGAAAAAAATCCCGATTCCCGAATCGGCGTCTTTCTCTCGGGCAAAGCCGAAACGAAATTGAGAAATTGCGCCGCAAAAGAGGAACTCTTTTCGAAGGGCAAGATACATTTGTCGACTTCGCAAATCCATACGGTAAAGCCTTTGGAGGTGGACATTCCCAAGGGGCGGCTTACCGTTGTAACGGGCGTTTCGGGGTCGGGGAAGACAACGATGGTACTGGAAAGTCTCGTTCCCGCGCTGAACGCGAAAATCTGCGGGAGCGCACTGCCCGCGCATATTCGCGGCATCGAGGCGGACTGCGTTGCGCGCGTAAAGCTCATCGACGCGACGCCCATCGGCGTCAACGTCCGCTCCACGGTTGCGACCTACGCGGGCGTCCACGACGAGCTGCGAAAGCTGTACGCGAAGTCCGCCGACGCAAAAGCCAAGGGGTATAAAGCGGGCGATTTTTCCTACAACACGGGTTCTTTGCGCTGCGGCGGCTGCGACGGCACGGGCGTCGTGAGCTTGGACGTCCAATTCCTGCCAGACGTAGATATTCCGTGCCCCGACTGCCGAGGCTCGCGTTATTCGAAGGCGGCGTACGATGTAAAGCTTGCGGACAAGTCGGGGAAAGCCCTTTCGCTGCCCGAGCTTATGGATATGGACGTAGACTCCGCCGCCGATTTTTGCAGGGATATGAAAACCGTAGCCCAAAAGCTGAATGTTTTGAGGCGGCTCGGGCTCGGATACCTCACGCTCGGCGAGGACACGCCGAGTTTGTCTGGCGGCGAAGCGCAGCGTTTGAAGCTTGCGGGCGAAATCGGCAAAACGCAGGAGGATTCGGTTTTCGTTTTCGACGAGCCGTCCATAGGGCTTCACCCGCTCGACGTTCGCGTTCTGCTTGGCGTTTTTCAGGCACTTTTGGACAACGGCGCGACGGTTGTCGTCATCGAGCACGACCTCGACGTTATCCGCAATGCCGACTATGTTATCGACATGGGGCCCGAAGGCGGCGACGCGGGCGGGCGGATTGTCGCAAGCGGAACGCCGTCCGAAATCCGAAGCAACGAAAACAGCATTACGGGAAAATTTTTGTAGTGCCATTGCGCGGGCTGCGGTGCGGATTTTTTGTATTTTGCTTCCGATAGTTCGGCGGAGCGCAAAAAAAAGGCGGATTGCAAGCCAATGCAAACCGCCTTTTGTATAAATTTCAAATGAAGTTAGAAGCCGAGCGAGCGCACGAGGCGCGCGTTGTAGGCGATCGTGTCGAATTCCTGCCCGTATTGCTTGCGGTCGAAGCCGTGCAGTTCGAAAACCAGCCAGCCTTCGTAGCCGTCTTCGGCGATTGTTTTGAGGATTTTGTCCATATCGCGCGGCAGCCCCGAATTGGAGTCGAGCTTGTGCTTGGAGTCCTTGAGGTGGATTTGCCCGATGTGTCCCTTGAGAGCCTTGAGGCATTCGAGCGAGTCGTGTCCGTAGAATTGGAAGTTGAAAATGTCGAAGTAGACGTTCACCCAGTCGCTGCCGACGGCGTTGATGATGCGCAGGTTGTCCTTCGCCGAAACGGAGTTTTCCATCGAAACCATCACGCCCTTTTTCTGAGCGTATTTCGCGACTTCCTTGAGTCTGTCGACGAGCGGCGCAAAGCACTTTTCGTTCATTGACTTGTCGGGGTTCTGCATATTCGCGGGGCCGTAGAAGGGCAGGAGAATGCAGTTCGAGCCCAGTTCCGCCGCCGCGTCGATTGCCGAGCAGGTGAATTCCACCGCGCCCTTTGCCGAATAGAACGGATTGCCGTTCATGCAGGTCGGGGAGGTCGAGGCGATTTTCATACCCGTTTTCGCCATCGCCTCTTTGTAGGCGGCGATTTTTTCCTTCGAGAAGAATTCGCCCTCGGGTTTTGTCTTTGCGCTGGATACCTGTACACCGTCGAGCCCCGCGAGCTTTGCGACGTTCAGCGCGTCGGGATTTTCGACCCCTCCGAGAGTCCAGTCGCAGACTCCGAGCGGGTGGCGGCTCTTCTTTTCGCAGGAGCAGAGCAGTTGGATTGCACTCGTGCCGAGTCCGGCGGCGAGCAGGGATTTGATTATGAATTCGCGTCTTGAGATTTTCATCATATTGCCTTTTTTGGTTGACGTGAATATGCCTCCCGCCGCCTTTTTTGTCAACAGCCGCTTTGTAAAATGCGCGGCAAAGTCAAAATAGTGAAAACTTTTATATTTTTGCGAGCAGGTAGATTCTGTCGTTGGGGCGGACTTTCGACGGAATTTTTATCGCGGCGGTTTGGCCTTTTCGGATTTCGGGGACGGCGGCGGAGTCGATTTGCGCGCTTTCGAGCACGAACTGCAGGTAGCCCGTCGTGTTGCCCTCAACGCACAGAGTGTCGCCGATTTTCACGGCGTGGTCGTCGACTACGATTTCGGCGACCCCGATTTTGGGGAGGTAGTTTTTTATTCTTCCGACAATCAGTTTTTTCACCGACGCGCGGTTGCCGTCGCTCGTCCAGTCGCCGACGGGTTTTCCCATATAAAAGCCCGCCGAAAAGCCGCGGTTGAAGTTTTCGGAAAGCGACTTCAAAAGTTCCGTTTTCAGCTCGCCGAATTTTGCCCCGAAGTCGGGGGCTTCGGAGTTGTCCAGCCAGAAATCGCGGGCTGTGCGGTAGGCTTTCGTCGCGGTCGAGACGTATTGGGCGTTGCGGTTGCGCCCCTCGATTTTCAGCGAATCTACGCCCGCTTCGAAAAGTTTTTCGATAAACGGCAGCGTGCAGAGGTCGCGCGGGCTTAGGACGTACCCGTCGCCGACGACGAATTCCGCGCCGTTTTCGCGCAGCTCCGACACTCGGTATTCGCGGCGGCACGGCTGGAGGCATTCGCCCCTGTTCGCGCTCTTGCCGCCGTAGAATTGCGACATAAAGCAGCGCCCGCTCATCGAGACGCACATTGCCCCGTGCGCGAAAACTTCGATTTTTATTTCCGCCGCAGCCTTTTCTCCGAGCTTTTCGGCGGCCGCCTTTTTGATTTCCGCGATGTCCGAAAGCGCGCACTCGCGGGCGAGCACAAAGCGTTTTATCCCGAAGCGTTTGTAGTAGGCGCACACGGCGTCGGAGTTCGCGACGCTCGCTTGGGTCGACAAAAACACTTCGATTCCCGCCGAAAGGGCGCGCTCGATTGCCGAGAAATCCCATGCGATAATGGCGTCGATTCCCGCATCGCGCGCGGCGGAAATCTGGGCGTCGAGGGTCGGGGCTTCGCGGTCGAAGTAGATGTTGTTGAGCGTAAGGTACGCTTTCGCGCCGTATTCGCGGCAGTTTTTCACGACTTCCGCCAAGTCGCCGACTTCGAAGTTCCGCGCGCCCGCGCGCATATTGCTGCCTTTCAGCCCCAGATACACGGCGTCCGCGCCGTTTTGCAGTGCCGCGCTAAGGCAGACGAAGTCGCCCGCGGGAGACATAATTTCGGGGCGTCGGGGACTGTTTTTTAAATTTTCCATAAAAGTGATTTTTTGTTCTTTTTTGGGGCGTGGAAAGGACGGAAGAAAATCCGACAAAAGTTAAAAACGTTTGCGCAGGTTTTTGGGGGCGATTCCCAGTTCCTCGCGGTACTTGGCGACCGTCCTGCGGGCGATTTCCACGCCCTCCGACGATAGAATTTCCGCAATCTTCGAGTCGCTCAGCGGCGACTTGGGGGACTCGTCTTCGATTATCGTCCGAATCCGCTCCTTGACAGACGAGCTCGCTACCCCGCCGCCCGCGTCGCCCGAGTCGTAGCCCGTCGAGAAAAACGTCTTCAGCGCGAAAAGTCCGAACGGAGTGTCGGCGTATTTTTCGTTGACCGCCCTGCCGACGGTTGTCGGGTGGACGCCGACGATGTCCGCGACAGCCTGCATTGTCATCGGCTTGAGCGCGGGGACGCCCTTTTCGAAAAATTCGGGCTGGAGCTCGAGTATCGCGAATGCGATTTTCAGCAGCGTCTGCTGGCGGTGTGCGATTGCGTCGATTATGAATTTGCCCTCTCGGATTTTCGAGGATATGTATGCCGCCTCGTCGCCGCGCAGGTTCGACTCCGCCGCCATTTTGCGGTATTGCTGGTTGATTCTAAGCTTGGGGATATACTCGTTGGTGAGCTCCGCCGTCCATTCGCCGTCCGCGTTTTTTTTGTATACTATGTCGGGCGTGATGAAATTTTCCTCCTCGGCGGCGAATTCGTGCGCGGGAGACGTGTTGAGCTTGGCGATTTCGCCGATGGCGTCCTCTATTTGCGCTTCGGTTTTCCCGCACGCCTTGGCGATTTCCGAGACCCTGCGGCGCAAAAGCAAATCGAAGTATCTGTCGAGTATTCTGTACGCTGGGGTGTCGCGCATGCCCTTGTGCTCGAGCTGCAGCATTAGGCAGTCGCGCATGTCGAACGCGCCGATTCCCGACGGATCGCCGTTGCGCAGAAGCTCGAGCGCGGCGGCGGACGCCTTTTCGGAGAATCCGCGTTCCCGCGCCTTTTCGGGGGCTTCTCGCGGGAGGAATCCGCGGGAGTCGAGCTCGCCGACATAGAATGCGAACGCCTCGGCGGTTTCGGCGTCGGGGGCGTCGAGTTTTGCCTCGTTCAAAAGGTATTCGCCGAGCGAGATTTTGTCGGGAATCGAATTGAGGACGAAATCGTGTTTGCGGTTTTCGGAATCCTGCGCGTCGGAGTTTTCGGGGGCGTCGGAATAGTCGTCGGAGTCGAAGCCGTCGGATTGGGGTTCGCCGACCGACTGGGGACGCTCGGGCTGCGGCTCGGCGGCGGCGTCCTCGAGCAGCGGGTTGGTGCGCAGCTCCCGCGCTACCGTTTCGGACAGCTCGAGGGAGGAGGCTTGGAGTATCTCAAGGCTCTTCTTCAACTGCGGCGTGAGGGCGAGTCCCTGCTCGACCCTCTGCGTTTGGTTCATTTCCGGCGGCATTTTTTTTGTTAGAACAAAAACGGGGCGGACATTCAAGCCAAAACGGAATCGGCGGGGCGCGGCGACGGCGTGCGGAATTTTTTTTCTCTGTTGCGGAATGTGGGGCGGGGGGAGGAATGCAAAGGCGCAGGCGCAGCGGCGGGGCGTGTTGTGTGCAAGTCGGGAGAGGGCGCGCGGGGCGATTTTGGGGGGAGCGGGTATCGGCGGTTTGTGCCTGTCAGAATCCGTCTGCGAACCTGCCGCCGTATTTCTGTCCGAACCCGCGTCCCGATTCCGCTCCCGAATCAACACCCCGAATTCCGCCCGAATTTTTGCGTCCGCCCTCTCTTTATATTTGCTTTTTTGGGGCGTTGCGCGAAAATTGCGGATAATTTCTGCGCCGATTGGCGTATTTAATTTTTATATTGCAAAAAATGCTTTTCGATTTCGGGACAACTGTTGTGGCGGACGCGAGCGGCGAACGCCTTAAAATCGCGCTCGCGGAGGGCGGCGAAGTCCGCGCGCACTTCGAACGCCCAAATATGGCGATGGAGGGCTTTGCGCAGGCTCTCTCCGACTTGTGCGGCGGCGACCCGAACAGGGTGGGAGCGTTCGCACTGTGCGTCGGCCCAGGCTCGATGCTTTCCACGCGCGTTGCAAGCTGCGTTGTCGCGACAATCGCCGCACTCTCGGGCGCGAAACTTTTCGAATGGGACGCAATGCAGGTTGCGGCGTTTGCGGTATCGTCGGGCTTTGTCCCCGATTTCCCCGCGTGCGGGCGTCTGCGCATTCTCGCGCCGTCGCGGCGCGGCTTTGCAAACTATCTCGACTTTGACGGCGGAAAAATCGCCGTTCAGACGGAGGCGGAAATCGACTCGCTCGAACCGCTCCCCGACGCCCCTGCGTTTTTGCTCGACCAGCGGGCTGCGGTAGATCCGCGTCTGGCGGACTTCCCGCGGCTCGGTTTGTCGGCGTCGGCGGCGGCGCGGACTCTGGCGGCGCACCCGCTTTTAGCTCGGCAAACCGACGGCGCGCCCGAACCGAAATCGCTTGTAAAAAGGGAATATGTAAAATGGAAGGCTCAAGCACACATCTGAGGTGTTCGGTTTATATCGACCTGTGCGCGATGGAGAGGAATCTCGGCAAGCTCAGGCATTTTATGGGGCGCGAACGCGGATACATCGCGCTGCTTTCCGCCGACGCGTTCGGCTACGGGGTCGAGGCTGCGGTCGTAAGGCTTATGCTAAGCGGCGCGGACGCCTTCGCCGTCACCAACGCAGAGGAGGGCATAAAGGTTCGCGAAGTCGGGCCGGGGTGGAAGATTATCGTGGTAAGCTCGTCGCTCGCGGGCGAAGAACATGCGTATTTTGAAAACGACCTCACGCCCGTTCTCGCCGAAATCGAGGAAATCGGGCGTTTCGAGGCGGAGGCTCGCCGCCGCGAGTGCGTCCTGCCCGTGCATATGCGTCTGCCCGCTTTCGGCGACGCCGTCCCGTCGCCCGAAGACGCAAAGGTTATGCTCGAAAAAATTCTCGAGTCGCCGTTTCTGAAGCTCGAGGCATTCTGCCTTTCGGGGACGGGGTCGGGCGCGCCGAACGAGGGCTCGGAGGCGAATTCGGAATTTCTGGAGTACGCCGCAAAAAGGCTCGGGGCGCGCTCGCGCGGTATTTACATACACCACAGCGACGTCTGCAATATCGCCGACCTGCCCGCCTGTTTCGACAGGTCGCTTAGGGCGGGGCTGGTACTCTTCGGAATAAGACCGTCGGAGAAGTCGATTCTGCGCGGCTTCGAGCC
>DJPO01000011.1:0-253 GCA_002437405.1 Opitutia bacterium UBA6410
CCTACCCCCGCTTGGCGCGTGAAATCAGGCTTGATACGGCGGGCGCAAGGTGCGCCAACCATAGGAAGGGGCAAGCCCCTTCCGAAGATTGGCTTCGCCAATACTTCTATCCCCACATAACGAAAGTTTTCTCCAGTCCTTCGTACGCACGCCATCGCGTCCCAAGCCCAAAGCCACCGTCTGAACGTAGCCAAAACCCGAAAACTTGGGGAAATTGGGAGGGGATTGGCGATTTCTGCTTGCAGAAATGCCA
>DJPO01000011.1:287-25256 GCA_002437405.1 Opitutia bacterium UBA6410
AAGCCCCCTTTCTGAGGCGACGCGCCTAGACAGAAGCTCGCTACGCTCGCTTCGAGACTATTAAAAAGAAGGGGCGTTGCCCCTTTCGGCTTCGCCTATCCCCGAATATTACAGCAAAAGTCGCTTCGCTCCTTTTGCGGAATTGTAGCGCGCAGGTCGCGGCTTTGCCGCTCCTGCTGTCGATGGGGCTACTCGCCCCCTCGAGCTCCCCCCCGCTCTGATTGGGTTGGGGTTGGTGCGAGTTTTCTGTTCGGGACGTGAAAACAAAAAGGGAAGACTAAAAAATCTTCCCTTTTTGTTTTTGTCTGTTTGTTTGTTAGGCTTGCTTTTCTTCGAAATGCTTTTTCAGGTATTTTAGCGGGTCAATCGCGCATATCGCAAAGCCCAAGTATCCTGAGGTTTCCAGCATTTCCTCCGCCAAGTTTGCCATACCGCCTTCCAGCGTCTTTTCAAAAACCTGTCCCAACGCGACGAAGAACAAAAACAAAATCATCAACATTCCCCATTTCGAGAATGTTATTTCAAGCGACTTTCTAAAATATCCCTTGAAGTCCGTGCAAATCGCCCACAGGAATATCGCCGTGAATACCACTACCGCAATCGTGTTGCGTCCCACTCCGTCGAAGAAGAACACTATCCTTTCGTCGATTCCGAAATTTTCGAAATCCAGTTCCCTCATTATAAAAGAGTAGAACAAAAATGCGAAAAACGCCAGTATCGCGCGGTATTTAATTCCCTTCCAAAAGCAGTAGCGCAAAAATGTTAGGCACGCGACTGCCAATAGCACCACTTCGAAGTTCTCTATAAATCCGTCTTCCGCCACAAACGAAAAATTGCCCAAAACAAGTGTCTGATAGAATCCGCTCAACATAATTACAACCGTTATTGCGCCGATTACCCACGACGCCCATATTTTTTTGTTTGAATTTTTTTCTATTCCCATTGTTGGAAAATAAAAAAATTCAGTGTCGGGAAAATGTCAAGTAATATTATAAATCCGTCCTTGCGGAATTTTGAGGTTGCAGCTCTCTTCTCCGCGAATCGGATCAAATTTCCCCCTCCGCCGAAAGTCGGTGCGCGGGCGGCTTTCGAATAGCTTTCGGGGCGGCTTTTTCGCTCGGGATTGTCCTTTTTTTCGCAATTTTGCGCACATTCGGCAGAATCCACTGTATTATAAAAGGGCGCGCCTCAAGAAATTTGTTGAAATTTTCGCGCCCGAGCGTATCTTCTTGGGAAATTTTCATTATGGATAATTGTACACACAATGGTTTTGAGCCTAAAGCGGAACAGGGCTTCATTTACACAAAGCTCGACGCCGCAATAAATTGGGTTCGCTCCAATTCCATTTGGCCGCAGCCCATGGGATTGGCATGTTGCGCTATCGAACTTATGGGAGTCGGCGGCTCGCGCTTCGACATCGGGCGGTTCGGTATGGAAGTTATGCGTTTTTCGCCCCGCCAAGCCGACTGTATGATTGTTGCGGGGACTGTCACATACAAAATGGCGGGTTCTATCAAACGAATCTACGACCAAATGGCCGCGCCCAAGTGGGTTATCGCCATGGGCGCGTGCGCGTCTTCGGGCGGTATGTTCAGGACTTATTCCACATTGCAGGGCGTCGACAAAATCGTCCCCGTGGACATCTACATAAGCGGCTGTCCGACGCGCCCCGAGGCTCTCATCGACGCGATGATTTCCCTTCAGGGGAAAATCCGAACCGAGCAATCCGCCAAAAATCTGTTTAGGGCAAAGTAATTTATGGATAACGACAAAATCATTTCCGAACTCGGGTTTCTCAAACCCAGACCCTCCGTCGATTCCATTTTGGCGTTCGACTGCCCGCCCGAACAGCTCCCCAAGGCGGCGGCGGTTTTGCGCGACGACTTCGACTTCCGCTCGCTCGAGGACATCGCTTCTATCGACATGGGCGAAGACGCCTCGCCGAGATTCGGCGCGGTTTACCATTTTTATTCCCACTCCAAGAAAAAGTACGTTCGGTTGGTCGCCATGTGTGCGGACTCCGACAAGCCCGTTCTGCCGTCGCTTTGCTCCGTTTTCAAGGGTGCGGACTGGCACGAGCGCGAGGCGTTCGACCTCATGGGAATCGTATTCGACGGCCACCCGTCGCTCAGGCGCATTATGATGTGGGACACGTACCCGTGGCACCCCCTGCGCAAAGATTTCCCGCTCGCGGGGCGTCCCGCGCCGTTGCCCGAATCGTTTGAGGACAACGAAAGCGTCACGAAGGTAATCCCCGCACCCGAGGAGGGCGGCCCCTTCCACGCGCCCTCGTGCGGCACGACATTCGCCCCCCAACGCGAACCGCGCAGCATCGACTCCGCCTGTTCCGACACCGACAACGTTTAATTTTCTGCAAATGGACAAGGAATTTACATACCCCGAACCCGCGAATCTGGAAGCGGAAAGAATCGGCGAAAAGATGATTGTCAATCTCGGGCCGAACCACCCCGCAACCCACGGCGTTCTCCGCCTGAAGCTCGAGCTCGACGGCGACCTCGTTTTGCGTTGCGACCCGATTATCGGGCAGTTGCACCGCGGTCAGGAGAAGCTCGCCGAGAACATGACCTACAACCAGTTCATTCCGTTCACGGACAGGCTCGACTATCTTGCGCCGCTTTGCAACAACATCGCCTACTGTCTTTGCGCCGAAAAGCTTGCGGGAATCGAAATCACTCCCCGCTGCAAGGCTCTGCGCGTAATCTGCTGCGAGCTTTCGCGTATCGCCAGCCACTTGGTCGGCTTGGCTGCGTACGGCATGGACGCGGGCAGCTGGACGGTCTTCATGTACTGCTTCACGCAGCGCGAAAAGCTCTACACGCTTTTCGAGCAGCTCACGGGCGCGCGCCTTACGACATCTTTCGCACGCGTGGGCGGCATGCGCCGCGACATTCCCGAAGGCTGGCTTGGCAACGTGAACGCCTTTGCCAACCAGTTCCTCCCCGCGCTCGACGAAATCGACGCGCTCATCACCCGCAACAAGATTTTCATCGACAGAGCTGCGGGAATCGGCGTAATCACCGCCGAAAACGCGATGCAGTGGGGCTTGACCGGCGCGAACCTGCGCGCGAGCGGCGTATCGAGCGACCTTCGTAAAGACGTTCCCTATCTGGGCTACGAGGACTACGACTTCGACGTCGTAATCGGCGTGCACGGCGACTGCTACGACAGATGGCTCGTTAGAATCGAGGAAATGCGCCAGAGCATACGCATAATCCGTCAGGCGATAGAAAAAATGCCCGACGGCTCGATAGGCGTCGACAATCCGCGCATAACTCCGCCCGAAAAGACAAAGGTTCTCAAGAATATGGAGAGCCTGATAAACAATTTTATCCTCACGACGCAGGGGCCGCAAATCCCCGAAGGCGAAGCGTACTTCGAGGCGGAAAACCCCAAAGGTGCGCTCGGATTCTACGTCATGAGCAGGGGCGGCGGCGTTCCGTACCGCGTGAAAATCCGCGCTCCCTCGTTCGTGAGCCTGAGCGCGATGCAGGAAATTCTCCCCGGCCACCACGTCAGCGACGTGCCGGTAATACTCGGGTCGATGGACTTCGTCCTCGGCGAATGCGACAGATAACCCCAATTTTTAGAAAATGGAAATACCCTCCGAAATCGACAAAAAGTGCGGCGAAATCATAGCCCAGTATCCGCAGAAGAAATCCGCGGCGATGATTATCCTGCACCTGATTCAGGAAAATATGGGCTACTTCGACGACGACGCCATTAAATTCGTGGCGGACAAGCTCGGAGTCCGCCCGATAGAAGTCTACGGAATGATTTCTTTCTACCCGATGTTCACGACAAAGCCGCGCGGCAGAATCCACATCAAGGTTTGCCGAACGCTCTCGTGCGCGATGGCGGGCTCGGTGAAGCTCGGGCACGAAATCTCGAAGCTCATCAACTGCCCGATAGGCGAAACGCGCGGAATCTACACGCTCGAGTTCGTCGAATGTCTCGGCAACTGCGTGAAAGCCCCGAACGTTCAGGTCAACGACAAGCTCTTTGAAAACGTCGCGCCCGAGGAGGCGGACAAATTTATCGAAAAAATCTCCGCAATGGACGCCGACGGTTCGCTCGCGCCCGCTCCGTTCGACGGAAAACCCGCGGAAGGCGATTTCGAGTCGCCCGCATACAAAGGATAGGCTATGGCGGCAGTTGAAAACAGGATAATTTACAGCCACATCGGGCTCGAGGGCTGGAATACGTCAATCGAAAAGTATATGTCCGTCGGCGGCTACGAAGTTCTCGCCCAGACGGTCAAACGCCCGCGCGAGGAGCTTTGCGCGGAGGTCGAAAAGTCGAAGCTCAAGGGCAGGGGCGGCGCGGGCTTCCCCACGGGCATGAAGTGGAAGTTCCTCGACCGCAAGAGCGGCAAGCCCATCTACCTAATCTGCAACGCCGACGAATCCGAACCGGGCACCTGCAAGGACAGGCTTCTGATTTACCAAGACCCCCACAAGATTATCGAGGGCATTATGTGCGCGTGCTACGCAATCAACGCCGCGCAGGCTTTCATCTACATCAGGGGCGAATACGTCAACGGCTACCGCGTCCTGCAAAAGGCGATTGCCGAAGCCCGCGAAAAGCACTTTGTGGGCAAAAACATCTGCGGCTCGGATTATGGCTGCGAAATCACCGTCGCGCGCGGCGCGGGCTGCTATGTTTGCGGCGAGGAAACGGGTCTGATTTCGTCGCTGGCGGGCGGCAGAGCCTACCCGCGAATCAAGCCGCCGTACTTCCCCGCAGTTATGGGCTTGTACGACTGCCCGACGGCGGTAAACAACACCGAAACTCTTTGCTGGATTCCCGAAATCTTCAAGCGCGGCGGCGAGGCGGTCTCGAAAATCGGCTGCCCGATGGACCCCGGAACGCACGTTTGGGGCGTCAGCGGGCTCGTCCGCAACCCCGGCAGATACGAAATCGAAACGGGTTCGTGCACGCTCGGCGAGCTTCTCCACGACCTCTGCGGAGGGCCTTTGGCGGGACGCCGCTTCAAGGCGATAATCCCCGGCGGCTCTTCGATGAAGATTCTGCGCTGGGACGAAAAATTCACGATTAAAAACCCCGACGGCACGACGACCGAGCGCAGGACGGAGGACATTCCGCTTGACTCGGCTTCGTTCATGCAATGCGGCACGGCGATAGGCTCGTGCGGCATCATCGTAATGGACAACACCATCGATATGGTCGAGGCGATGGCTAACCTCAACCAGTTCTACGCCCACGAAAGCTGCGGGCAGTGCACTCCCTGCCGCGAAGGCACTTTGTGGATGTCGCGCATTACAAAGCGAATCTGCGAGGGCTGGGGCAGACCCGAAGACGTGGATCTGCTCAAGAGCGTGGCGGACAACATTTGCGGCCGCACGATTTGCGCGCTCGGCGAGGGCGCGGCGTGGCCGGTACAGAGCAACGTCTCGAAATTCCGCGACGAGTATTGCGAGAAAATCCGCCGCCAACAGGCGGTAGGCGGTCAGGCTCGCTTGGACAACAACGCTTACAGACTTATTTAGTATGGAAACCCGCAAGGTAAAAATCAACGTCAACGGCGCGGACTATGAGGTCGACGCGGGGCTGAACGTGCTCGACGCGTGCCGCGGCCTCGGCATCGAAATTCCGTTTTTCTGCTACCACCCCAACTTGAAAGTCGCGGGTTCTTGCAGAATGTGCCTTGTCACAATCGGTATGCCCGCGCGCGACAGAGCCACGGGCGAGCTGCTCAAAGAGGCGGACGGTTCGCCGAAAATCGCCTTTATGCCCAAGCCGGCAATCGCCTGCGGCACGAAAGTCGCGGAGAACATGCACGTTATCACAAACAGCGACGCCGTCAAGAGCTGCCGCGAGAGCATTTTGGAGTTCATTCTGCTGAACCACCCGCTCGACTGCCCCATTTGCGACAAAGCGGGCGAATGCAAACTTCAGGAGTACGCGAACACCTACGGTAACGGGAAGTCGCGCTACGTCGAAAACAAAAACGTCAAGCCCAAGAAGGTCGAAGTCGCGGGCAAGATAATGCTCGACAGCGAACGCTGCATAGAGTGCTCGCGCTGCATACGCTTCTGCAACGAGTTCATCGGCAAGCCCATCTTCGGCTTCACAAAGCGCGGCTCGAAGACCGAAATCTCGGTATACGGCGACGACAACGACTCCAACTACCTTCTCAACGTAGTCGATGGCTGCCCCGTCGGCGCGCTCACCGAAAAGGCTTTCCGCTTCCAAATGCGCACGTGGTTCTTGAAGACCGCAAAGAGCATTTGCGCCGAAAGCAGCGCGGGCGTCAACACGCGCGTGTGGTCGAGAGGCGATAAAATCTACCGCATCACCCCGCGCCAAAACAACGCCGTAAACGATATGTTTATGAGCGACAGCGGCAGATACATCTACGAACGTTTCCGCCCCGAAAACCGCCTGAGCTCCCCGCGTATCGACTCGTCGCCGTGCGA
This sequence comes from Opitutia bacterium UBA6410, assembly GCA_002437405.1. Taxonomy (GTDB): domain Bacteria; phylum Verrucomicrobiota; class Verrucomicrobiia; order Opitutales; family Intestinicryptomonadaceae; genus Merdousia. The sequence continues at coordinate 6,746 of DJPO01000011.1, forward strand.
CCTTTCGTACGCAATCGACAGAGCCGTCGAAATCTCCAAGCTCGGCGGGCTCGCGATTGTCGCCAACGGCTGGCAGACGCTCGAGGAACAGTTTATGATTGCAACTCTCGCAAAGTCGTGCGGGGCAAAGGTGCACATCGCAAGCCACATCGGCGAGGACGACGGCAAGCTCGTTTCCGCCGACCGCACGCCCAATATGCGCGGCGCGTTTGTAGCGGGGCTTGTTTCCGAATACCCCGCGGCGGACTTCTCCGCGCTCGCCCAGCAAATCCGCTCGGGCGAAGTCAAGACGGTTCTCTGCTTCCGCGAAGACATCAAATCGCTGGGGCTCGACGCCAAGGACTTCAAACTCGCAAACATCATATACTGCGGCGCGCTCGAAAACCATACGAGCGAATCGGCGAAAATCTGCATACCCCTCAGAACGGAATTCGAAAAGAACGGCTTGTGGATAAACAGGCAGTTCAGAGTCCAGCGTTTCGAGCGCGCGGTGAATCCGCCCGCCGAAAGTGTCGACGAAATCGAGCTGCTCTCCGCGCTCGCGCGCAAAATCGGCAACGAGTCCTTCAAGACCCCGTCCGTCGCGCATATCCGCGAGATTATGGCGGAGCAAATTCCCGAACTTAAGGATTGCGCGAACGTCGGCGACGGCGGAATCGTGATAGATTCTTCGAGATTCGCGAATATAAAATTCCCCGAAACCGCCGCGCTCCACTTCGAGCCGTCAAAATAGGATTTCAAAATGAATATTCAAAATCTGACAATTTTAGCCGAGGCGACGGGCGGTTGCGACATCGTCGCACTGCTTTTGCAGGTGCTCTTCGCGCTCGGGGCGATTATGCTTGTTATGTGTTTCGCGGGGCTGAGCGTCGTGGCGGAACGCAAGGTTTGCGCCTACATTCAGGGCAGATACGGGCCCAACCGCACGGCGATTGCGCTGGTGGCGGCGATTCCGTTTGTCGGGAATTTCCTCAAGAAAAACGGGCTTATGCAGCTGGCTGCGGACGGTCTCAAATTCCTCTTCAAGGAAGACCCGATTCCCGCGCACGTTCGCAAAGTCTGGTACGTTGCCGCCCCCATTATGGCTCTGACGCCCGTGTTGGTCGTCGCGGGGCTGATTCCCTTCGGCGTCTGGTGGAACGGCGAAAACGTCGCGCAGCCGCTGTCGGCAACGAATATCGACCTTAGCCTGCTCCTCGCGCTGGCGGTTAGCTCGCTGGGGGTCTTCGCCTCGTGCATGGCGGGGTGGTCGTCGAACAGCAAATTCCCCTACTTGGGCGCGATGCGCGCGTCCGCGCAAGTCATCAGCTTCGAGCTTTGCATGGGTCTGAGTATCCTGCCCGTAGTCCTCTGGATTTCGGGGCACACGGCAAATCCCCTCAGCCTCTTTGAAATCGGCAATTACCAAACGGGCAACTGGTGGTTCTGCATCTCCCAGCCCGTCTCCGCTCTCATATTTTTAATCTGCCTTTTCGCCGAAACAAACAGACTGCCGTTCGATATGGCCGAGAGCGAAACCGACTTGGTCAGCGGCTATCACACCGAATACGGCTCGTTCAAATTCGGGCTGTTTTTCGTCGGCGAATACGGGCACATGGTCGCGGGGTCGTCGCTGTTCATCGTGCTGTTCCTCGGCGGTTGGAATCCCCTGCCGTGGTGCGAATGGCCGGCGTCGTGGGGCTGGATTTCCACGGTGCTGTCGCTGCTTACGTTCATCGTGAAAATCGCGATGATGTTGTTCTTCATGATTTGGGTGCGCTGGACTCTCCCGCGCTTCAGATACGATCAGGTTATGCGGATAGGCTGGAAAATCACCATGCCGATTGCGCTTGCAAACGCCGTATTCTACCTGTGCTTGGCTTCAATTTAAAAAATCTTTCTTATGGCAATCGTAGTTGAAAGAAAATCCCCCACGCTGCTCGAGCGCACATATCTGCCGCAGATTATCTCGGGCTTGTGGATTACCCTGAAAAATTTCTTCAGGCCGAAAGTAACTCTCCAATACCCCGACCAGCAGCCCGTTCTGCCCGAAGGGTACAGGGGCGCGCCGACCCTCGTGAAGGACTCGTACGGCCGCGAAAAGTGCGTCTCGTGCCAGCTTTGCGAATTCGTCTGCCCCTCTAAGGCAATCAAGGTGACCCCCGGAGCAATCGACCCGTCGAGCCCATACGCGTTCATCGAAAAAGCCCCCAAGGACTTCCAAATAGATATGCTAAGGTGCATATACTGCGGTCTTTGCGAGGAAGTCTGCCCCGAAAAGGCGATAGTCCTGCAAAAGGAATTTTCGATTAACGGCGACTCCCGCGCAAAGTTCGTGCGCCACAAGCAGGAACTTTACGCAAACGGCGGAGTTATGCCCGACAAAATTATGAAGTGGAAAAAGGTCAAGGATACCGCCGAACTCGAAGGAGGCCGCTAATGGAACTTATAATGTACTATATTTTTTGCGCGATGGCTCTGGGCGGTGCGCTCGGAGTTATCCTCGCGCGCGGATACGTGAACTCGGCGATGTCGATGCTGCTTTCGATGTTGGGAGTTGCGGGAATGATGCTGCTTATGAAGGCGTATTTTATCGCGTTCATAATGGTGAGCGTCTACGCGGGGGCGGTTCTGGTGCTCTTCGTGTTCGTGGTAATGCTCATGGGCGAAGAGCGCGACGGGGCGGGGTTTTTCAAGAAGCTCGCGCTTGTCGTGCTCTGGGCGGCTTTGGGTGTGTGCGTGCACATTCTCGCGCCGACACTGCTCGCCGACGCCGATTCCGCAAAGCTCGCCGCGGCGGACTCGGTCTCCGCGCTGGCTTCGGTCAAAAACTACGGGCTCGCGCTTTTCACGCAATTTATGCTTCCGCTCCAGATATGCGGGGCGTTGCTGCTTGCGGCAATGTTGGGCGTAATCGTAATCGCAAAACCTTCGCGCGGCAGAGCCGAATAACCAAATTTTTCAGACTATGGACATTTTAAACCAATTTTTACCGCCGTCGCTGCTGCTGTTCGCAACGGGGCTTATCGGCGTGATGTTCAAGAGAAATCTCGTGACGATTTTCATGTGCGTGGAGATTATGTTGTGCGGGGCGATGCTCGCGATGATAACTTTCGCGGCGGCGTATTCCGACATTTCGGGCGCGGTTTTCGCGTTCTTCGCGCTGGCAATCGGCGCGGCGGAAGTCGCCGTGGGGCTTGCGATAATCACGCAGCTTTTCAGAGTCGAAAACACCGTCTCGACCAAGAACCTCAACACTTTGGGAGACTGATATGCAAACCGAACTTTCGCTTCTGCTTCTAATGCCCCTGTGCGCGGCGGCGCTGATTGTGCTGTTCTTCCGCAGGGGGCGCAAAATCCCCGCATTGCTTTCGGTAGGCAGTGCGGGCGCGGCGTTGGCAGTCGCCCTTGCGGCGCTGCTTTCGGACACGTCGCTTTACACGTCGTCGCTTGAGATGTTCAAGCTCGGCAACTTCACGCTCGACATGGGCTTTCTGCTCGACAAGCCCGCGGCGAATATGCTGTTTGTCGTATGCTTTGTGGGCTTCCTAATCCACGTTTTCAGCGTCGGATATATGGACGATGACGACTCTCGCGGAAGATTCTTCGCGGGAATGAGCTTCTTCATGTTCTCGATGACGGGGCTGGTGCTTTCGTCGAATCTGTTTATGATGTTCGTGTTCTGGGAGCTTGTCGGGTTCTCGTCCTACGCGCTGATTGCGCACTATAGCTCCACCGACGCCGCCAAGGAGGCGTCCAAAAAGGCGTTTATCGTAAACCGCGTGGGCGACTTCGGTTTCTTGCTCGGGATAATATTCTGCTGGAGCACGTTCGGGACGACCGATTTCTCGGAGCTTGCGAAAATCGTCGCAACCAACCCCGAAAGCGCCTCGACGGCGATGGGGCTGTTGCTGCTTTGCGGCTTCCTCGGCAAGAGTGCGCAGTTCCCGCTGCAAGTCTGGCTGCCCGACGCAATGGCCGGCCCGACTCCCGTTTCGGCGCTAATCCACGCGGCGACGATGGTCGCGGCGGGCGTGTTTATGATGGTAAGGCTTTGCTCGTTCGGCTTCCTGACCCCCGAAGTTCTCGACGTCGTTCTCGTGCTCTGCTCGCTGATGGCGTTTTGTGCGGGTCTTTGGGCGTTGGGGCAGACGGACATCAAAAAGATTCTCGCGTACTCGACCCTCGCGCACTTGGGGCTTATGGGCTCGGCAATCGCGCTCGGGTACGACTTGGCGATGTTCCACCTCACGACCCACGCGTTTTTCAAGGCGACCCTCTTCCTCGTTGCAGGCTCGATAATCCACGCCTGCCACCACGAACAGGACATCTACAAGATGGGCGGACTTTTCAAAAAGATGCCCATTACCTCGATTGCCGCGCTTTTGGCGACGCTCTCGATTGTGGCAATCCCGTACTTTGCGGGATATTTCAGTAAGGAGGCGATTGTCGTTGCCGCGTTCAGGCGCATGGCAAGCGGCGTTCTGCTCGACCAAATCGCGTTCGGACTGATTTTCGTGGCGGCGGCTCTCACGCCCGTTTATATGTTCCGCCTCTTCTTCAACGTGTTCTGCGGAACTCCCCGCTCCGAGGCGGCAAAATCCGCCCGCGAAAGCTCGCTGTTTATGACGCTTCCGCTCGTAGTCTTGGGCATCTACTCGCTCGCGGGCGCGTGGGGCTTCGAATTCGGCTTCCAGTGGCTCGGCGGAAAATTCTGCGGACTTATCCCCGCGTCGGCGACTTCGTTTGTCGGCGAACTTCTCAAGAACCACTCGTCCTCGGCGGACATCGCCGAAGCGGCTGGAATGGTCGAAAAGGCTGCGCTGCTTTGCACGTTTGTGGGCATTGCCTTCGCGTACGTAGTCTACGGCCGCAACAAGGGGTACGACCCGATTCAGAAAAATTTCCCGACCCTCTACAACGCCCTCGAACAGCACGGCTGGTTCGACCGCGTCTACAACTGGTACGTCGTGAAAGTCCAGCAGAGGATTGCGACATTCCTCGCGACGTTCGTCGACTTGCTCGTAATCGAGCTGTTGTGCGTGCGCGGCGCGGGCATAGTTTGCGCGGTTGTCGGGCACGGCTTCAAAAAACTGCACGACTGTTCGTGCAACTCGCAGGTCAAGTGGCTCGTCTTCGGGGTCGTTTTGCTGATGGTTCTCATTTTCGCATAGGATATTCGTATGGAAAACTTTTATCAAATTCTTCTCGCGTGCGGCGTTTGCGCGCCTTTTGCGGCCGCCGCGGTTATCGTGTGCCTGTGGCCGTTTGTCTCGGCGCGTGCCGCCAAGGGCTTGTCGCTCGTTGCGGCGGGCGTTCTTGCGGTTGTGGCAATCGCGCTTTGGAGTGCAATGGGTTCCGACGGCGCGTTCAAGTTTGCGACAAACTTCCCGCTTCTGCCGCAGTTTGCGCTTAACGCGGTTTCCGCCCCGCTTTTCGCCCTCGCGGGCATAGTGGGGTTTGCGGCGGTCTGGCAGGCGTCGATTGCCGATATGCGCGGCGCGAAGCTCTATTGCCTCATGCTTATGGTTATGCTCGGCGGCCTCGCGGGCGCGTTTGCGAGCACCAATCTCATCTGGATATACGCCTTCCACGAATTTGCGCTGATTCCCACGTTCGTTGCAATGAACCTTTGGGGCGGCGCGGGGCGCAGAATGGCGGCAATGCAGATGGCGGTCTATCTGACTTTGGGCGCGCTCGTTTCGCTAATCGGCATTATCGCGCTCTACGCACAGGCGGGCGCGGAAGGCTTCGGGCTTGCCGACATCGACGTTGCGCTTGTTGCGAACTCGATTTCCGCAGACTGGCAGTCGTACATATTCGGACTCCTGCTCTTCGGTCTGGGCACGCTCGTTTCGCTCTTCCCGTTCTACTCTTGGGCTCCCCGCGCGTACGCCTCCGCTCCGACGGCGTTTGCGATGTTGCATGCGGGCGTTCTCAAAAAGTTCGGTTTGTATGTCCTAATCCAAGTCGCCTATCCGTTTCTCGCAATCGGGGCGGCGGACTGGTCGCTGACGATTGCGGTTCTCGCGCTCTTCAACGTAATTTTCATCGGACTTCTGACAATGGCTCAGCGCGACCTGAAGATGATGGTCGCCTACTCGAGCGTCGCGCACATGGGCATCTGCTTCCTCGGCTTGGCGACGATGAGCGTTCTGGGCGTCGGCGGTGCGATTTTGATGATGTTCGGGCACGGCATAAGCGTCGCGCTGATGTTGATGCTCTCGACTATGATTATAAACCGCACGGGGCAGTGGGAAATGTCCAAGATGGGCGGGCTCTACCGCAAAGCCCCCGTTTTGGGCGCGTTCTTCGTGGCGGCGAGCTTCGCGGGCGTCGGGCTTCCGGGGTTCGCGAACTTCTGGGGCGAACTCAGCGTTCTGACGAGCCTCTGGAACTTCTCCCCGACAATCTGCATCTTGGGTGCGACGGGCATAATAATTTCGGCGATATATTCGCTCAGGGCGATTGCCAACGTGTTTATGGGCGAACCCGCCCCCGAGCTCGCCGCAAAATACGACACAATCGGCGATATGACCTTGGCGGAGAAAATCCCCGCGCTCATACTGGTAATCGGCCTGCTTGTCGTGGGCTTCTTCCCGAAAACAATCACGACGGGCTTGGATTCGTACCTCTCGTCCGTGCCGACCTTCTCCCAAACTAAATAGGCTTTTTTATGGAAAACATGGTATCTTTTGACTGGGCGGGAGTCTCCGCCGAAGCCGTTTTATTTTGCGGCGCGATATTGGTCGTGCTGTTCGAGTCGCTCTTCCCGAAACGCGCATGGGCGGTTGCGGGGTTTGCGGTCTTGGCGATGGCCGGCTCGCTGGTTGCGGGCAGCTATGCGGCGATTCCCGAGCTTTCGTTCGGCGGGACGCTCGGCGCGTACGGCGAATTCGGCTATTTCATTACAGTTTGCGCGCTGCTTTCGGCGTTGCTCGGCTTCGGGTACTTCGCGAAGGGTGCGGGGCGCAAGTGCGAATTTCTGGCGGTGATAATGGTCTGCGCGGCGGCGATGTCGATATTCGTGCGTTCGCGCAACCTGATGTTGTCGTTTGTCGCGCTCGAGTGCGCGACGGTCTGCCTGTACGTCATGGCGGCGTGGGGCAGAACCCGCGCGGCGAGCCTCGAGGCTGCCGCAAAGTACCTCGTAATCAGCGGCGTTAGCGGCGGGCTGTTTTTGCTCGGCACGGCGTTTGCGTACGGGGCGGGGCTGGAGTCTGGCATAAACCTGCTCGATTTCGCGAATTTTACGCGCGGGCTCGACAACGGGTTGTTCCTTGTGGCAATGGCACTCGTGGTGTGCGCGGCACTCTTTAAGATTGCGGCATTCCCGTTCCAATTCTGGTCGCCCGATGTCTACCAAGGCTCTCCGACTCCCGTGTCGGCGTTTTTCGCGGTCGGCTCGAAGGCGGCGGGCTTGGCGTTCTTGGCGAACCTCTGCCTGTCCTTCGACTTTTCCGCTGCGCCCGAGCTGCTCGACCGCGCGGTGTTCGCGCTTTCGGTGATTGCCGCGCTCACGATAATCGTCGGCAACCTCGGCGGTATTACGCAGGTTAACGTCAAGAGGCTGATGGGTTTTTCGGGCATTTCGAATGCGGGGTATCTGCTCGTGCTGATTACGGCGGTTCTCAAGTATCGCGGCGGCGCGGACTTGTTCGACACTTCGCTGTATTTCTACCTCACCGCATACATGTTCGCCAGCTACGGAATATTCTTTGTAATCAACCAGTTCGACGGCGACGACGACAGCCCGCTCGAATTCTCCGACTTCCGCGGACTAATCCGCAAAAGCCCCGTGGCGGACTCCACGCTCGTAATCAACTTGGCGTCTTTGGCGGGTATCCCCCCGACGGCGGGATTCTTCGGAAAGCTGCTGATTCTGATAATGGCGTGGTACGCGCAGTTGTATGTGCTTATGGCAATTATGATTGCGGGCTCGGTAGTCTCGATTTTCTACTACTTCGGCTGGATTCGCGCGAGCATCGACACGGCGGCTGGCGACGAACGCAAGCTTTCGGAGTCGGTTGCAATGCAGCCGACAATGCTCGCCCTGTCCGCCGCGACACTCGTTTTCGGCGTCTTCATATTTTACATGATGTAGCGTGAAAATGGTTGCCAACCGCTACCCGATTTGTAGAAATTTTAACTTATGAAATTTTTTGCGCCGATAATCGCCGCCGCGACACTGCTTTTTGTGTGCGGCTGCGAAACCAAAGACAGGGACGTATTCAGCCGTCAAATCGAAATCTACAGCGTGCCCGCGGGCGCGCCGATTGTCGTGGACGGATTGAAAATGGGCAAGACTCCGATGAGCATCGGCGTGGAAACCACCGAGGACGGCTACTTCGTCCGCAAGACGGTCATAACCGCCATTCCGCAGGAGGAGACGCTCCACACCCAGATTGTCTCCTTCCCGCCCTATCGCGTGTCCGACCCCGAAAAGAGCCGCGTGCCCGAAAAAATCACTTTCGATATGACAAAAGGCCCCGAACAGGAGGGCGGCGTCATCTCCGAATTCTAACACTTTTTTACGATGTCCTCCCAAATCAAATACATTCTCGACGAAGAATCAATCCCGACCCATTGGTACAACATTGAGGCCGACTTAAAAGTCCACACGCCCCCGCCGCTCGACCCGACGACGGGAAAGCCTTTCGAAGCTGCAAAGCTCGAGGCTCTCTTCGCCAAGACTCTCATCGAGCAGGAGATGTCGCACGAACGCTATATCGAAATCCCCGAACCCGTGCGCGAGATAATGCGCCAGTGGCGTCCGTCGCCGCTGCACCGCGCCCGCAGGCTCGAAAAGGCGCTCGGCACTCCCGCGAAAATCTATTTCAAATACGAGGGCGTAAGCCCATCGGGCTCGCACAAGACAAACAGCGCAATCGCGCAGGTCTTCGAAAACAAGCGTTGCGGCACGAAAAAGGTCACGACCGAAACCGGCGCGGGGCAGTGGGGCTCGGCGCTCTCGCAGGCGTGCAATATCTTCGGAATCGACTGCACCGTGTTTATGGTAAAGTGCTCGTTCGAGCAAAAGCCCTACCGCAAGGCGGTAATGGAGCTCTTCGGCGGCCGCACGATTCCCTCGCCGAGCAACCTCACCGAAGCGGGCAGAGCCGTCTTGGCGAAAGACCCGAATTGCAGGGGCTCGCTGGGTATCGCGATTTCCGAAGCGGTCGAAATCGCCCTCAAAAACGACGACACGAAATACTGCCTCGGTTCGGTTCTCAACCACGTTTTGCTCCACCAGTCCGTAATCGGGCAGGAGGCAATCAAGCAGATGGAAATGGCGGGCGACTACCCCGACATCGTAATCGGCGCGTGCGGCGGCGGCTCGAACTTCGCGGGTTTGGCGTTCCCGTTCATCGGCGAAATGCTCCGCGGCGGGCGTAAAATCGACGTTTTGGGCGTCGAACCTGCGGCGTGCCCGAGCCTCACAAAGGGCAAATACGCCTACGACTACGGCGATGTCGCAAAGCAGACTCCGCTGATGAAAATGTACACACTCGGCAGCTCGTTCATTCCCCCCGCAGTCCACGCGGGCGGCTTGCGCTACCACGGAATGGCTCCGCAAATCAGCAATGTCGCAGCGCAGGGGCTTATGCGCGCAAGAACCGTCCAGCAGCTCGACGTTTTCCGCGACGCCGTCGCGTTCGCGCGCTCCGAGGGCATTATCCCCGCGCCCGAATCCTCCCACGCAATTAGCGCGGCGATGGACGAAGCGCGCGCATGCAGGGAAACGGGCGAGGCTAAGACGATTCTCTTCAACCTTTCTGGGCACGGGCACTTGGATATGTCCGCGTATATGGACTACTTTGCGGGCAAGCTCAAGAACTACGACTACCCCGAAGCGGAAATCGCGATGGCGTTGTCGGGTCTGCCCGTCTGCAAGTAAATTTTAACTCCTAAAAAAGTGCCGCGTATGGGAAATTCCAAAATATTCCGCATTGCGGCACTTTTTTTGTGCCTGACTTTCGCCCCGCTGCTCGGCGCGGCGGACTCGGGCGTCGGCGACTATTCCGCTCTCGCGGAAAATCTCGCCGCCGCGATGGACTGGGACGCCCCCGCGCGCATTTCGCCCGAAGAATTTGCGGCGGCTAAGGCTGCGGCGGACAAGGGCGACCACTCCGCGCAGTTTGCCGTAGGGGCTGCAAAATTTCTCGGCGCGGGCACGGACAGGGATTACGGCGCGGCTGCGGTCTACTTTTCGATGTCCGCATTCGGCGGATTCCCCTACGGAAATTTCGGACTCGGCGTATGCGCGCGCTCGGGGCGGGGGCTTGCCGAAAATCCGAAAAGCGCGTTCGGGTTTTTCAAGCGCGCGGCGGACTCGGGCAATCCGCGCGCGGTAAACGCATTGGGCGTCTGCTATTACAAAGGATACGGAACGGATAAAAATTCCGCCGAGGCTGTAAAACTTTTTACACGCGCCGCCGAAGCGGGCGTCGGGCGCGCGTACGTTTCGCTCGGGCGGGCTGCTCTCGAGGGGCGCGGGACGGCGAAAAGCCCCGCAAAAGCGCGCGAGTATTGGGAAAAGGGGGCGGAGCTTTCGAACGCCGTCGCGCAAAACAATCTCGCGGTATTTCTCGCGCAGGGCTTGGACGGCAATCCCGACGAAATCAGGGCAATGGAGCTTATGCGCAAAAGCGCGGAGCGCGGGTATCCGCCGTCGCAGCTCGCATACGGGCTCGCGCTGATGCAGGGCGCGGGGATTGCGCAGGACGCCGCCGAAGGGTTTTCGTACATCGAAAAGGCGGCGAAGTCGGGCAATCCCGAAGCCCAGAACAACCTTGCCGTCTGCTATTATAACGGATTCGGCACGACAGCCAATGCCGCGCTTGCGATGCACTGGTACACCCGCGCCGCCGAAGCGGGATACGCCGAGGCTCAAAACAATCTCGCCGACGCGTATCTAAACGGCGCGGCGGGCGAAAAAAATTTGGCGGAGGCGGTCAAATGGTACAGGCGCGCCGCATTTCAGGGGAACGTCTCGGCGCAGAGCAATCTCGGATACTGCTATCTCAACGGAATCGGAGTCGGCAAAAGCCAGTCCTCCGCGATAAAGTGGCTGAAACTTGCGGCGGAGCAGGGCGACGTTCCCGCGCAGAGCAATTTGGGCACATGCTATGTCAACGGCGTGGGGGTCGATACGGATTACGCCGAGGGCGTCAAGTGGTTGAAAAAGGCGGCGGACGGCGGAGACATTCAGGCAATCGGCAATCTCGGCGCGTGCTACTACAACGGCTTGGGCGTCGAGCGCGACACCGAAAGGGGAATCGCCCTAATCCGCAAGGCTGCGAGGGGCGGAAGCGCGGAAGCCCGCGCCGCGCTTGTGCGGCTGGGTTTGTAAGCAGCCGCTATTTTCGGACTTCGCGCCCCATCTTTTTTGCGATAATCGAGACGACAATCAACTGGTACGCGTGGTATAGCATTGTCGGCAATAGCACGACGCCGACTATCGCGGGATTCGAAAACAGCACCTTGCTCATCACCGAGCCGTGCACAAGCGACTTCTTCGAGCCGCAGAACAGCGCGGTAATCGTGTCTTCGCGGTTGAAGTGCATAAGCTTGCAGCAGTACCAGATAATCGAAAACGCCGTGAAAAACAGCGCGACCATAGCCGCCGAAAGTATGACGATTTCGTCCCACCCGAACCCCGAGAACATCTTCTTTTCAAAGGAGTCGCAGAACGACGTATAGACAATTAGCAGGATAATCGCCTCGTCGAAGAGCCTGAGGCGTTTTTTGTGCTTTTCGGCAAACCACCCGTACTTGGGGTTCAGTAGCCCGCCCGCGACGACGGGCACGAGCACTTGCAGAATCAGCTTGAAAATAACGTCACCCAAATTGTGCGCCCCGTCGATGTTTTCGAGAAACAGCCCCATCCAAAGCGGCGTAATGAATACGCCGAGCAGGCTCGATACGCTCGCGTTGAAAATCGCCGCGGGCATATTCCCGCCCGCAATCGAAACCATCACGACCGACGACGAAACCGTGGACGGTAGCGTCGCGAGGAAGAACGCGCCAATCCAAAGGTAGTACTTGTTGCCCTCGGTTGCCTCCGCGCCGCAGGCTTTCATCGCAGCGAGCATAATCAGCGGGAAGATTACGAACGTCGAGATGTGCACGAGCATATGCAGCCGTACGTTCACAAGCCCAGCCTTGAGCTTCTCGCGGTTGAGCCTCATTCCGTAGAAAAAGAAGATGAAGCTCACCCCCCAGTTTGCGACGTCGCCGAGCGAAATGTCCGCGACTTCCGCAATCCCGACGGGCGGGTAGATGTAGGCGAGTAAAATCGAGCCGAAGAGCATCAGGACAAACGGCTCGAGTCCGAATTTTTTCAACAGTTGCATATCAGATTACTTTGTCGCGGTTGCTTCGGGTTTTTTGTCGGCCTGTGCCGTTGCGGGGGCGGCTTGCTGCTGCTGCGCGGCGTCGTTTTTCGGCGCGAAGCCCGACCACGCTGGCGCGGGCAGTCCGCAGGACTTTTCGAGCGAATTGGTGTACCACAGCCCGAACGATATTATCGCAAGCAAAACGAAAATCACGCACGCGAGCCTTATCTTGCGGTGCTTTTGCTTTCCGCGCCTTGCCGCGAGCGGGACTACCGCAATCTTCGTAAGCCGCGCCCCGAAGATAACGCTTACCGCCGCCTTGCAGTTCACAGCCCAGCCGTTCGCGTCCAAGAGCGGCGCGAGCGAGCGCATTCTAAGCTTGAGTGCCGCCACAATCATCGAGGGCAGGGAAATTGCGAGCATAATTCCGACGATTCCGAGCGGAATCCAGTACCCGAGGTTCAGGAACGCGTCGAGAACCATTCCGAACGCGGTCGTGATGCCGCCGACTGCCACGCCCAAGGCTGCGACCGTCCCGATGTCGATTTTCTTGCCGTCCTTTGTTGCGGCTGCGGGCTGCTGGGTCGTCAGGTTGGTCATTACTTTCGAGTCCGTGTCGGAGGCGTGTTTTGCGATTTGCTCGCTCGCCCACTTCACGAGCCGCTTGTACGGCGACCAGAACGCCTGCCCGAGCCCCACGGGGTTTTGGATAATCTTGACGACGGTTGCGTCCCAGTCGCGTCCCTTTCTGTCGTAGAAAATTCCGTTGCGCCCGACGACCAGATTGTCGGAGTCGCCCGCAGTGACGACGGCGGCGATGTTCAAGTCAGCCTCGCCCTTGCGCTTGCAGACGCAGTAGAGCAGGTATCCGTAGCTCGACGCCGCCATTGCAGAGTGCTTTGCGATGTCGTCCACTTTTATGCACAAACCGCAGTCGCGGCTGTCGATGAAGAGCCTGCCGAATTGGAAAACCGCGTCGTCCGCGCCGCCGTAGAACGCGTCGAAGTTCACGAAGTTGCGCAGCAGCTCGAAGAGGTTTTTGTTGAGCATCGCGAGCTTTTCGACCTCCGCGACATTGTCGGCGTGCTCGCGTATTTCGTTGTCCTTTTCGACGAGCGCGAGCAGCTTTTCCTTGTCGGATTCGTCGACGAGCGCGAGCGTCTCCGCCCCGAGAGCCGAAACGCCGTTGTCGGGGCGCGTCGACGCCCACGCCTTGTAGGGTGCGAGGGTCGCCTTGATTTTAGCCCAGCCCGCGACGTCGAGCACGCCCGTTCCGAGAATCGGCGCGGCGCAGGCGTCGCGGAATGCGGCGATTGCGTCGGCGAACACGGGGTTTGTCGGCGAGCTCAAATCAAGTCCCTTACCGTCGATTTTCGCGACGGGCAGATTTTTCAGCTTTTCCGATACTTCGGCGAAGTTTTGCGATTTGGAGAGAATGTCGCCGATTTGCTCCGTTTGCGGGTTGACGGCGGCCGCGGCGGACGGGTCGTAGGCGGCGAGGGCGGCTCTCGTAAAATAGTCGTCGAGCTTTTCGGCGACGGCGTCGAGCGCGTCCGCCGCCGCTGCGGTTTTGTCCCCCAGCGGCAGGATTTTTTCGTCCGATTTCGGCGCGCTGTTCCACGCCAAAAATTCGGCGCGCTTTTCGAAGAACGATTTTATCGCGTCCGCGTCCGCGCCGTCGCGCCCCGAGCGGTCGGTCTTCGCGCCGCACGATTTCATCGCAAGCGCGAGCGTCTGCGCGAGCTTCGCGTCGCCTTCGCAGGAAAGTTCGGTGATTATGCCGTCGGCGTTGAACGGGGTATCGGCGAAAATCTTGGATTTGTCGTCGAAGTCCGAAACCGCCAGCGCGCCTTCGCCCTCCCTGCCGATATTTTTCAGAATCTGTTCGGCGCAGTCGAAAATTCTCGCGCCGACGGGCGAGTCGCGGTTTATGTCCGAAAGTTTCAGCTTGTCCGAGCCCGCGAGCAGCGTGTCGGGATTCTTCAGCGCGGAGCACGCCCATTGGCAGGCGGCTACGATGTCGTCGCGGCGTACGCGTCCGTCGGAGTCGGTGTCGATTATGTCGAGGGTCTTTTCGTCGAACGCCAGTCCGCGCGTCGGGCAGCCGAGCGCCGCCCAAAACTTCATGTCCAGTTCCCCGATTGCGGCGATGTCCGCGCCCGAGGCGATTTCGGGCTGGTACATGCCGCCCGCTTTGAAAAAGCTCCAGTTGTATTTCGAGTCGTTTTGTTTCATTTGGTTTATTGGCGTTTAAAGGATTTGCGGTCGCTCCAGCGTTTGGGTTCGGGCAGCGGAATCGGGCGCGCCGACGGCTTGAATGCGAGCACTGCGGGCTCTCCCGAAAGTTTTTTGAAAACGGCGGGCGAATAGGCTGTCTGCGCAACGCCCGTGTCGGACATCTCGACGAACTCGTCGTCGCCCACGCGTATGCGGATTTTGTGCCTGATTTCGCTGCCCTGCGCGTCCCTGTGGACGTAGTTGGAAAGCACTTTTACAAATCTGTCCGCGCGCGCGTACGGGTCGAGCAGCCACTCTACGGAGTTGCAGAATCCGCCGATAGCTGCCTCCATCGACTCCACCGAGTTGCAGGAGAAGCGGATTTCGCCGTTATCGTCGCTGCGGCAGTCGCCGATTACACATACGCAGTCGCCGTCTTTGATTTTGTCGGCGAAGTTTTCGTAGGCGGCGGGGAAGACGTTTATCGACCAGACCTTTGTCGCCGACCTCCCCGAGAGCGTGAAATAGCACCACGGCTTGTTGTCCTTTTTCGTGAGCCTTTTTACGACGTTCGAGACCACTCCGCACGCCCTGAACGGCAGCTTTTTGACGCGCCGCACGACGTCGGGGTTGGGAATTTCGTCCAAAGCCTCGTCGAAGCCCGCGTATTCCGCCATCGGGTGCCCCGAGACGTAGAAGCTCAGCAGCTCCTTTTCGTGGCGGAGCTTTTCGCCGACGGACATCGGGGGCTTTGATGTGTCGATGATATTGTTGCCCGCCGTTTTGCTGTCGGCGGAGGACGTGCCCATATCGAGCAGGTCGAAGAGGTTTGTCTGCCCCGACTGCATGTCCTTTTCCAACTCCTGCGCGTGGTTTAGGATTGCGTCGAGCGAGCCGAGCAGGTGGCCTCTGTCGACGCCGAAGGAGTCGAAGCCGCCCGCCAGAATCAGGTTTTCGACGACGCGCCTGTTGAGGTTTTTAGTCCCGACCCTCTGGATAAAGTCGAAGATGTCGGTAAACTCGCCGTTCTTTTCGCGCTCGGCGACAATCGCGCCCGCGGCGGCGTCGCCGATACCCTTGATTGCGGCAAGCCCGAAGCGTATCGAGCCCGCGCTCTTTTCGAACATATCCGAGTCCGTCGCGGGCTTCCAGTCGGGGTCGATAATCGGCGTGAACATCTCGCGCGAAATGTTGACGTCGGGCCCCAACACCTTGATGTTGATGTTTTCGCACGCCTCGACGAACTTCGAGATTTTGTCCATATTCCCCAGCTCGCTCGAAATGAGCGCGGACATAAACTCGACGGGGTAGTTCGCCTTCAGATACGCCGTACGGTAGCTTAGCATCGCGTACGCGGCGGAGTGCGACTTGTTGAAGCCGTATTGTGCGAACTTTTCGAGAACCGCGAAAATCCCCTCCGCCTCGGGGGCGTCCATATTGTTGAACTCCTTTGCCTTTCTGACGAAAACCGCCTTCTGCTTTGCCATCACTTCGGGCTTCTTTTTGCCCATCGCGCGGCGCAGAATGTCAGCCTCGCCGAGCGTGTAGCCCGCGATGATTCGCGCCGCCATCATAACCTGTTCCTGATAGACGAGCACGCCGTACGTCTCGGTCACCAAGTCCTTGAGCAGCGGGTGCGGGACGTGCATTTTCGAGGGGTCTTTTTTCGCCTCGATGAACTGGTCGATGAACTGCATCGGCCCCGGTCGGTACAGCGCAATCAGCGCGATGATTTCCTCGAACGAGCTTAGCCCGATTCGCCTGCAAAGGTTCTGCATGCCCTCGCTTTCGAGCTGGAAGACACCGACTGTTGTGCCGCTATTGAGCAGCTTGAAAGTCGCGGGGTCTTCGAGTATGATTTCCTCGATGTCGAAATTCGAGCCGCGCGTGCGCCGCACGTTGTCCTGCGCGTCGGAGATAATCGTCAGGGTTTTGAGTCCCAGAAAGTCGGCTTTCAGCAGCCCCAGCTCTTCGACGGGCGTCTTGGCGAACTGCGTCGTGAGCGTGCCCTGCTGGGTCATCATCGGCACTACGTTGTCGAGCTTTTGGTCGCCGATGATAATGCCGCACGCGTGCTTGCCGAGCTGGCGTATCATTCCCTCGATGACTTCGCCCTCCTCGAAAATGTGCCTTACCTCGGGGTCGTTTTCGATTTCCGCGCGCAGCTCGGCGGACATTTCGACCGCCTTTTTGAGCGTCATTTTCAGCTCGTCGGGAACCATCTTCGCGATTGCCGACGCCCTGTCGAACGGTATGCCGTTGACCCTCGCCAAGTCGCGCACGACCGCCTTCGCCCCGAACTTGCCGTAGGTTGCGATGTTCGCGACTCTGTCCGCGCCGTACTTGCCCCTGACGTATTCGATTACATTCTGCCTGCGGCGTTCGCAGAAGTCGACGTCGAAGTCGGGCGGCGAAACGCGCTCGAGCGACAGCATTCGCTCGAAAAGCAGGTTGAAGCGTATCGGCTCGATGTCCGTGATTTTTATCAGATACGCAATCATGCAACCCGCGCCGCTGCCGCGCCCCGGCCCGACGGGGATTCCCTGCGAGCGCGCCCAGTTGATGAAGTCGTACACAATCAGAAAGTAGTCGACGAAGCCAGCCCCGACGATAATCGAAAGCTCGTAGTCGAGCTTGTCGCAGAGCATCTTCGAGCGGTCGGCGGGCTCGTTGGGCTTCGGCACATAGGCGGAAGGGTTGTCGTAGTCCACGCCGTAGCGTTTCGTCAGCCCCTTTTTCGCCAAGTCGAAAAGCAGCAGGCCGTTTTTCATCAGCCCGCGCCTGTCCTCCGCCGAAAGCTTGAAGTCGTCGGGCTTGCCGTTCTGGCGCAGCACTTCGTTTTTCTTAGTCTCGTACAAATCGAGAATCCTGTCGAAGTTGGCTTCGTCGCGGTCGTATTTTATCTCGGCGGGCTGCTCGTAGCGCGGGTAGTGGTTCTCGCCGATGGGGATTTTGATGTCCACCTTCTCCGCGAGCTCGACAGTGTTGTCGAGTGCCTCGGGCAGGTCGGGGAAAAGCGACTCCATTTCCTCGCGCGTTTTGATGTAGAATTCGTTGTTCGGATAGCGCATTCTGTCGGCGTCCGATACGAGCGAACCCGTGTTGATGCAAAGCATTGCGTCGTGCGCCGAGGCGTCCTTTTTGTAGACGTAGTGGCTGTCGTTCGTGGCAACGAGCTTCAAATCGAACTCCCGCGCGAGCTTCACAAGCCCCGGAATCACCTTTTTATCGGCGGGCAGGAAGTGGTTTTGTATCTCTATATAATAGTTGTCGCGCCCGAAGATGTCGAGGAACTTGGCGGTGACCTCGCGCGCCTTTTCGTAGTCCGAATACAGCAGGTACTGCGACGCCACGCCGTTGATACAGCCGCTCAGGGCGATGATTCCCTTCGAATACTTCGCGAGGGTCTCGAAGTCGATTCGCGGCTTGCGGTAAAAGCCGCGCGCGTAGGATTCGCTGGTGAGCTTGGCGAGATTCAAAAAGCCCTCGTAGTTTTGCGCCAGCAGCGTCTTGTGGTGGATTTGGTACTTGGGGAAATTCTCGGGCTTGAGCATTGACGGGTCGCCCTCGATTCCGTCGATGTCGTCGGATTTTTCCTTTTCGCGCAGATTTTTTTTCAGTTCTTTTACGTCGTCGCGGAGGGTGTGGTCGTTGATATAATACGCCTCCATGCCGATAATCGGCTTGACGCCCGCTTTTTGCGCAGCCTGATAAAAGTCGATAGCTCCGCACATATTGCCGTGGTCAGTGATGGCGACGGCGGGCATACCGAGTTCCTTGACTCTGTTAATCAAAACGGGTACTTTGGCGCACCCGTCGAGCACGGAGTAGTCGGTATGGACATGCAAATGTACAAAGTTAGACATACCCACAATTCTAACTCGAAAATCCAAAGGTCAAGAATTTATCGAAGGGGGCGAAGCCCCCTTACGGCGATTTGCGCAGCAAATTGCGCCTGATGTGTGCCCCAAAAATAA
>DJPO01000003.1 GCA_002437405.1 Opitutia bacterium UBA6410
GCAAATTACCCCGAAGGGGCGAGAACAGCGCGGATTGCGCGCAAGCGCAACCAAGCGAGCGAGTCCATTTTGGAGCTAAAAAATAGACACAAAAAAGCGGGGAAGCTCGCAGCGTATTAGACATACGTAAGAGTTTCCCCGCTTTTTTAGTGGCTGTTTTTTAGCCCAAAAGCGTTCGCCAAATCAGAAGCCGAAGTCTACTTTGCCGCCAACCCACAAGTTGGATTCGCGGCCGGTCAGCTCGTACTTGTTCCCCGCCTGCGCTCCTTCTCCGCCTTCTCTTTGCGAGAATCTTACCCCCGCACTTACCGTGCAGTACTCCGTCGCCGCGAACGCTATGTCCGCCGTCACCCCGTAGTACCAGTAATTGCATTCTTTCCCGCCCAGATTTCCGCCGTCCTTTTTGTCCGCCGTCAGATAGCCTCCGTAGACTCTTACAGGCAGCGTGAAACGCGCGTCGTCGAGAATCCATTCCCCGACTTCGAACGCGTACCCGAGCGACATTTCCACAACGTGCTGTTCGAGCGTCCAGTTGTAGAAGTAGTAGACCGAGGGGCTTACGTTTACGCCGAAAAGATACGACGCCGTGTCGAACGAAATCCCGCCGTAGACTTCCATATCGCCCGAGACCAGCGCGCTGTCGCTGTCCGGATACCAATAGTAGATGTAGCCTACGTCGAAGCGGAACGCGTCATAGTAGAACACCGTGCCCGCGTACGCGTCGAGCTCGTTGAGCTCGCCAGTTTTCGTGCCCTTGAGCGGCGACGAATACCACGCGCCCGCGTAGAGGTCGAACGAGAAAATCGGGTAGGAGAATTCGACTTTCGGCTGGATTGCGTGGCTCGAGCGTTTTTCGCCTCTGAAAACATATTCGGATTCGTATCCGACCGCCGCCGAGACGCCGATTAGCGAGAGGGAGAGGTCGGGGGTATAGTCGCGGTATTCGACTACTCCGCCGCCGAGCTGGGTGACGGTGTTCGCCATCTCTTGGTTGTTGGTCGAGATTGCCGCGCCCTGGGGCGTGACGGTTACGGGGTTGCTGACGGTTTCTTCCGCGAGGGCGGAGGAGGCGGCGAGCAGTCCCGCGCACGCTACTATCGAGAATATGTTTTTCATATATTTTAGAGGGGAGGGGTTGTTTTGGGGAGAATCAATAACGGTAGAAATCGGGCTTGTACGGACCTTCGACTTTTACGCCGATGTACGCAGCCTGTTTCTTGGTAAGCTTTGTGAGTTTCGCGCCGAGCTTTTTGAGGTGCAGGCGCGCGACTTCCTCGTCGAGTTTTTTGGGCAGAATGTAGACTTTGTTTTCGTACTTGTCGCGGTTCTTCCACAAATCCATTTGGGCGAGGGTCTGGTTGGAGAAGGAGTTGCTCATAACGAACGACGGGTGCCCTGTCGCGCAGCCGAGGTTTACGAGTCTGCCTTCCGCCAAGAGGAAAATCGAGTTGCCGTTGGGGAACGTGTACTTGTCGACCTGCGGCTTGATGTTCGTGCGCTTGATTTTCGGGAACGCCTGAAGCTTTGCGACTTGGATTTCGCTGTCGAAGTGGCCGATATTGCAGAGTATCGCCTGATCCTTCATCTTCTTCATGTGGTCGATTGTGATGATGTCGCAGTTGCCCGTTGTGGTGACGTAGATGTCCGCCAAGGGGAGGGCGTCTTCGACGGTGACTACGCGGTAGCCTTCCATTGCGGCTTGGAGCGCGCAGATGGGGTCGATTTCCGAAACGAGAATCGTCGCGCCAAGCCCTTTGAGAGCCTGAACGCAGCCCTTGCCGACGTCGCCGTAGCCGCAGACGAGCGCGACTTTACCTGCAATCATAACGTCGGTCGCGCGCTTGATGCCGTCCACGAGCGATTCGCGGCAGCCGTAGACGTTGTCGAATTTGCTCTTTGTGACGGAGTCGTTGACATTGATGGCGGGGAAGAGCAGGCGGCCGTCTTCGACCATCTGGTAGAGTCTGTGCACGCCCGTAGTCGTTTCCTCCGAAACGCCCTTGATGTCGGCGACGACTTTGTGCCAGTGGTCTTTGTCTGCCGCGTGGACTTTTTTCAGAAGCTTTTTGATGACGGCTTCCTCTTCCGAGTCCGAGGGCGAGTCCACCCACTTGTCGCCGTTTTCGAGCTCGTAGCCCTTGTGGATAAGCAGCGTTGCGTCGCCGCCGTCGTCTACTATCAGCTGCGGCCCCTTGCCGTCCGGCCATGTCAGGGCGCGGTAGGTGCAGTCCCAGTATTCTTCGAGCGATTCGCCCTTCCACGCGAAGACGGGCACGCCCGCTTTTGCGATTGCCGCGGCGGCGTGGTCTTGCGTCGAAAAGATGTTGCAGCTCGCCCAGCGGATATTCGCGCCGAGAGCCTTGAGGGTCTCGATGAGAACCGCCGTCTGGATTGTCATGTGCAGCGAGCCGCTTATGCGCACGCCTTTGAGGGGCTTTGCGGGCGCGTATTCCTCGCGGATAGCCATAAGCCCGGGCATTTCCTGTTCGGCGATGTCCAGCTCTTTTCTGCCCCATGCGGCGAGCGATATGTCCGCCACTTTATATTCGGGCTTTTTTGCGGATTTTTTTACGGTCTTTGCCATAATAAGAAGAAAGCGTTATTTTTTCGCGATTGCCTTTTTGAGGGCGTCGACCTTGTTTGTCTGTTCCCACGGCAGGTCGGACTTTGTGAAGTGCCCGTAGTTTGTCGTCTTTTTATAGATGGGGCGCAAGAGGTCGAGCTGGGCGACGATGTCGGCGGGCTTGAAGCTGAAGACTTTTCTTACAGCCTTTTCGATTTCCGCTTCGTCGACTTTCGCCGTTCCGAAAGTTTCGATTGCGATGCTCAGCGGTTGCGGATACCCGATTGCGTAGGCGACCTGTATTTCGCACTTGTCCGCAAGTTTCGCCGCCACGATGTTCTTTGCGACCCAACGGCACATATACGCCGCCGAGCGGTCTACCTTGCTGGGGTCTTTGCCCGAGAACGCGCCGCCGCCGTGTCTGCCCGTGCCGCCGTATGTGTCGACGATGATTTTTCTGCCCGTGAGCCCCGAGTCGCCTTGGGGGCCGCCCACGACGAAGTTGCCCGTGGGGTTGACCAAAAACTGGGTCTTTTTAGTGATGAGCTTTTTCGGGAGAACCTTTTTGACGACTTTTTCGACGATGTATTTTTCGATTTCCGAGTGCGAAACGCCCGCCGCGTGCTGGGTCGAGACGACTACGTTTTCGATGTACGCGGGTTTGCCGTTTTCGTATGCGACCGCCACTTGGCTCTTGCAGTCGGGGCGCAGCCACTTCGGGGCTTTGCCGCCCTTGCGCTGTTTTGCCAATTCCGTCAAAATTCTGTGCGCGAACATAATCGGAGCGGGCATGAGTTCGGGCGTTTCGTTGGTTGCGTAGCCGAACATAATCCCCTGGTCGCCCGCTCCCTGTTCCGCCGTTTTCTTGCCCTTTGCCTTGCGGGCGTCGACACCCTGTGCGATGTCGGGCGACTGTTTTGTCAAAAGGTTTGTGACGAATACCTGATCGGCGTGGAATACGTCGTCGTTATTTACGTATCCGATTTCGCGGATTGCGTTGCGCACGATTTTCTCGTAGTCCAAAACAGCCTTTGTCGTGATTTCCCCCGCGATTACAACGCAGTTGCTCTTTACGAGCGTCTCGCAGGCGACTCTGCTGAATTTATCCTGCGCGAGGCAGGCGTCCAAAATGCTGTCGGAGATATAATCCGCGACTTTGTCGGGGTGACCTTCGCCAACCGACTCCGATGAAAACACATAATTATTTATCATAATCGCCCCACTCTATATAAATAAAATAGTCTTTCAAGCTTTTTATTGGAGAAGGGGGCTGCTGCCCCCTTCGGAGAAATTGACAACGTCAATTTCTCCTACCCCCGCTGGGCGCGTGA
>DJPO01000062.1:0-236 GCA_002437405.1 Opitutia bacterium UBA6410
TTCTGCTTGCAGAAATGCCAAAAAAGGTGGACAGGTAGCTTTCTTTCTGAGGCGGCGCGTCTTCGTTTATGCTCGTTAAAAAAGCCTTTCGTAGCCGATGCGGCGGGCGGGGCTTTCTGCCCTGTTTTATCTGTGAAAAATGGCAGTGCTGTTTAATGCGCTTGCTGTTTGTTTTTTTAGGGTTGTTGCAAAATTTTTTGTTGAAATAGGTGCGATATTTTCTATTTTTCTTTTGG
>DJPO01000062.1:301-540 GCA_002437405.1 Opitutia bacterium UBA6410
GCTTGACATAAAAAGAAGATTTTTTGAAAACTCGCGTATCATATTTTAACAAAGGTATTATATATGAAACAAATTAAAACCTCTCTTCTCGCACTTGCTTGCGCAGGAGCTTCCAGTTTGGGTTTTGCGAGCCAGTATTACTATATCGGCGGCAACACTGCAGACGTTTCCTCTTGGGTTGAAGCAGTTGCGAATCCCGACCACCTCTGGCACACGACCACCACTATTTACGAAGTGGG
>DJPO01000062.1:587-16045 GCA_002437405.1 Opitutia bacterium UBA6410
CCGCACATATCAGGCTGCAAGCGCGCTTCCCGCGTCGGGCGACGTGCTGATGTTTATCGAAAAACTCACAATGATTGACAAGGACGGCAACACAGTTGACAAAACTCCCGAAGCTGCCGATATGTCGTTTAACAGCAATGTTGCTTTTGCTAAGTTCTTTGTATCAAGGACAGATAGTTCTGTTAACAAGTTCACTCTCGATGCCTCTTCTGCTGGGGTATGGGGGGGGGGGTATAACCTTTCCCGTTAACAGCGATTTCGGCTTGAACGGCAAAGCTACAACCCAATTTATCGCCAATCGCGGCTCGACAAATGCTGCGGTGAATTTTGCACATACAGGCGGCACTGCATTTATCCTCAACGGCGCAAAGCTGGAAGTCGGCAGTTCCGAAAGCGCGTTCGACACAGTTTCATTCCGCGGCGTAAAATGGGAAAACGGAAGTGTCGATATTTACGCGAAAAATATCTCGATAACGACAATTCAGACATACACCGTCAACTGCAATATTACTTTCCATATCGAAGGATTGAACGACACCGCCGCGCTTTCCATCGACAATTATGCTGCCGACGCGAAATTTGTTCTCGATTTGAGCGATGTTGCTTCAGATTTCGACGTTTCCACCGATTATATATTGGCGACAATATCGAGTGGCAGCAGCTTTGAAAATTACGGCGACTTCCTTACGATTAACGGTCTGAGCGCGGAACAGCTTGCGCGTTTGAACTGGGACGTTGCCTCGCAAACCCTTTCGCTCGTCGGCGCGGCAGTTCCCGAACCCGCCGCGGTAGCGGCAATCCTCGGGCTTGCGGCTCTGGGATTCGCGGCATACCGCCGCCGCTCGGCAAAGTAATTCGACTTTTCTCTTCGTTCTTTATCGTTCTTTATTTTTTCAGTAGTAGTTATAGTTTCGTTTTCATAATAATTCAGCTCTGCGGCGCAAGCCGCAGGGCTTTTTCTTTTTTTGCGGAAATTTTATTGTGGGGAAAATGGCAATTTTAAAAAAGTGTTTTTATTTTTGCCGCCAATGCCCGTTATAAAAAAGGGCGAAAGTGAAAATGCGCGGTTTTTTTGAAAAAGTGAAAATGCGATGAAGATTGCCGTTTTTTTTTGAGTTATGTCTAATCCGCAGAGAGATGAAATTCATCCGCGCGGCGGACGGAGAGAGGGGAATGAGATTGTACAAACACGAAGAAGGTTCAAATGGGTTGCGCAATCGCGGGCAGGCGGGAAAGAATGTTGCGGAATTGGCGGGTAAATTGTGGCTTGGGGGAAGTGAGGCTACGTCCGATTTCCCAAAGGAGAAAAACGCCGCTGGAAGAATGTACGTCATTTATTTCGCAAATATTGCCGACAGTAGGAAAAATATAGTGTGTGGATTGCGTGCAATCTGTTGAAAAGCAGGAACTCAAACGTTGCGGGGATAGGCAGAATTGGTTTCGCCAATCTGCCGAAAGATGTGGAAAAACATCGTGGGGATAGAAATATTGGCGAGCCAATCTTCGTAAGGAGAATACAAACCCGCGGGGGGATAGGCGAAATTGGGCTTCGTCCAATCGCTGAAAGGGGGAATGCAAAACGCGGCGGGGGATAGGCAGTATTGGCTTTGCCAATCTGCCGAAAGGGGGACTTTGCCCCCCTTTCTTTAAAAGGCTTGAAATGGGGGAGGGGTTTGTTTTAATTGGGGGGAAATTAATTGATTGTTTTTATGAAGAAAATATTGGCATTTATTCTTTGCGCCGGCGCGATGCACGGCGGGTTTGCTTATAGGACTTCCGATGTTTTGCTGGAGGACGGCTGGCGTTTCCATTTGGGGGAGGTCGAAAACGCGCAGAAGGCGGATTTTGATACTTCGGGCTGGTCAAGCGTGAAAATTCCGCACGACTGGGCGATTGGGCTGCAGCCGAATTTGAATTACGATAAACAGTTTACCTGCGTGATGCAGGACGGCGAGACTAAGGCTCGCACGCGCACGGGGCGTACGGGGGCTTTGCCGTTCGTCGGGGTCGGGCGGTACTCAAAGACACTTGAGCTTCCTGCGGCGGAGAGCGGGAAACGCGTTTATATTCAGTTCGACGGGGCTATGAGCCGCGCGGAGGTCTGGCTCAACGGCGAATACGTTGGGCGTTGGCCTTACGGGTACGCTTCGTTCGAGCTTGACTTGAGCAAATTTTTCAAATTCGGGGAGGCGAATAAACTCGACGTTCGGCTTGAAAACTATCCCGAAGCTTCGCGCTGGTACTCGGGCGCGGGACTGTTCCGCGACGTTCGTCTTGTCGTGAAGCCGCAGACACACGTCGCCCACTGGGGGACTTATATCACTACCCCCGAAGTCTCGGAAAATTCGGCAACTTGCAAAATCGAAACTACTGTCGAGGATTTCGCGAAACTCGGGGGAAAACTGCAGGTTCGCACCTCGATTTTCGCACCCGACGGCAAACTTGCCGCCGAGGGAGTCGCAGCGGCGGAGCTGAAAGACGGGAAGACTTCGGCAACGCAAACGTTCTCGGTTCAGTCGCCTAAATTGTGGTCGCCCGAAACCCCCGCGCTCTATCTGGCGAAAACCGAACTTCTCGCGGACGGCAAGGTTGTCGACGAATATTTCACAAAATTCGGCGTGCGCTCGATAGCGTATTCGCGCGACGGCGGATTCAAACTCAACGGCAAACGCGTGCAGTTCAAGGGCGTTTGCATGCACCACGACCTCGGGCCGATAGGCGCGGCTTTCAACGTCTCCGCCGCGCGCAGGCAAATACAAATCCTCAAGGATATGGGCGCGAACGCAATCCGCACTTCGCACAATCCGCCCGCGCCGCAGCTGCTCGAGCTTTGCGACGAAATGGGAATGCTCGTGCAGGTCGAGGCGTTCGACGAATGGAAGCTGCCCAAGTGCGCAAACGGCTACAACAAGCTCTTTGACGAATGGGCGAAAAAGGACTTGGAGGCTATGATATTGCGCGACCGCAACCACCCGTGCGTCGTGATGTGGAGCATAGGCAACGAAATCGTGGAACAGACAGTCCCCGAAGGACGCAAGACGGCAAAATTCCTCGCGGACATTGCGCGCGCGGCAGACCCGACGCGCCCCGTGACGGCGGGCTGCAACCACAATAAAGATGCAGTAAAGTACGGCTTAGTGGACGAGCTCGACTTGGTGGGCTTCAACTACAAACCGCATTTCTATAAAGAGTGCTACGACCAAAAGCCCAACGCGATAATCTACGGCAGCGAGACCGCCTCGACAGTCAGCAGCCGCGGCGTCTACCACTTCCCCGTGAAGGAGGACAGATTCCCGCGCTCGTTCGACTATCAGGTCAGCAGCTACGACTTCGGCTGCGCTCCGTGGTCGCAAGTGCCCGAGGACGAATGGAAGGGACAGGACGAAAACGCGTTCAACCTTGGCGAATTCGTCTGGACGGGTTTCGACTATCTCGGCGAACCGTTCCCGTACGACGGCGATTTCGTCGCCAAAAGCTCGTATTTCGGTATAGTCGATTTGGGGGGACTGCCCAAAGACAGATTCTATCTTTACCGCGCCCGCTGGAATCCGTCCGCCGAAACGCTCCACGTCCTGCCGCACTGGACTTGGCCTGACAGGGTCGGACAAAAGACGCCCGTTTTCTGCTACACGAACTACCCGAAAGCCGAGCTTTTCGTCAACGGCAAGAGCATGGGCGTGCGCGAAAAGGACAACAGCCGCTTCGGGAAGTCGCGTTTGATGTGGAACGACGTTGTCTACGAGGCGGGCGAAATCAGGGTCGTCGCGTACTCCGCCGACGGCAAGCCCGCCGCCGAAAAGGTCGTGAAGACCGCAGGCGAGCCCGCGAAAATCGAGCTCAAAGCCGACAGAAAAAAATTCGGCGGTCGTGAGCTTTGCTTCGTCGAAGTTTCGGTCTTGGATAAGGACGGCAACCTCTGCCCGCGCGCCGACAATATAATCTATTTTTCGACCTCGGGGAACGTCAAGCTCCGCGCGGTCTGCAACGGCAATCCCATCGACTTGACCCCGTTCAGCTCGAACTACATGCGCGCGTTCTCGGGTAAGCTCGTCGTGGTGCTGGAGTCCGACGCCGACTCGGCAAAGGGCGCGCTGAACGCGTTCTCGATGCTGCTCAAGCCTGCGTCTGCGGAATTTTAGAGGTATGTATTCGGGCGCGATGAAGCTGGTTTTCATGGGCACGGGAACTTCGCAGGGAGTCCCCGTAATCGGCTACGACCACAGCGGAATCGACCTCTCCAACCCCAAAAACTGGCGCACGCGCTCGAGTATCCACCTGTATGCCGACGGAACGGAAGTGCAGGTCGACGCGGGACCCGAGTTCCGCCTGCAATGCCTGAAAAATTCGGTCTCGCGCGCGGACGTTTTTATCCTCACACACGGGCACGCCGACCACATCGCGGGTATGGACGACCTGCGCAGATTTTGCGACATCGCCCCCGACAACACGGTAGACGTCTATTCCAACGACTACGGAATCGAGCGAATCCGCGCGATGTTCCCCTACGCGCTCGGCGACAGGCCGACGCAGCGCGGCTACCCGTGCTTCAACGTCCGCAAAATGCCCGAGACGCTCGGGATTACCGAAAACTTCAAAATCCGCTCGACGCCGCTTCCGCACGGGAATATCGAGACACTCGGGCTTTCTTTTGAATGCCGCGGGCGGAAAATCGTCTATTATACCGACTGCAAGTCGCTGCCGCCGCGGGCGGTCGAGCTTGCGCGCGGGGCGGATATTTTGATTATCGACTGCCTGCGCAAAAATCCGCACCCGTCGCACATGTCGTTCGACGAGGCGATGGCGGCGGTCGATTTGCTCGCGCCCAAGACGGCGTATTTCACCCACCTTACTTCGCATATCGACTACGGGAAAGTCGAGCCGACGCTGCCGCCCGACAGGCACGTTGCGTACGACGGCCTAACCGTGGAACTTTGACACCCAAAGGACAATCAACACAATATGGACAAAGACAAAAAAATCCCCCGCGCCGCAATAGTCCTTTCGGGCTGCGGAGTTTTCGACGGCTCCGAAATCCACGAGGCGGTAATCGCCCTTTTATGCCTGCAACGCGGCGGGGCGCAAATCGAATTTTTCGCGCCCGACGTCCCGCAGGCGGACTGCGTGAACCACCTGACGGGCGAGCCGCGCAAAGAGCGGCGCGGCGTGCTCGAGGAGTCCGCGAGAATCGCGCGCGGGGCGGTCTCGCCGCTGTCGAATTTCGACGCGGAAAAGTTCGACATTCTTCTATTCGCGGGCGGATTCGGCGCGGCGAAGACCCTTTCGACTTTCGCCCGCGACGGCGCGGAATGTTCCGTCGAGCCGTCAGTCGAGCGCGCGATTTTGTCGATGCGCTCGCTCGGTAAAAAATCCGCCTTTTTGTGCATATCGCCCGTAATCGCGGCAAAGGTGCTCGGCGGCGGCGTAAGGCTCACGATAGGCGACGACCCCGCGACGGCGGCGGCGGTTTCCGCGATGGGTGCGACCCACGTAAAATGCGCGGTCGACTCGTTTGTAGAGGACTCCGCCCAGAACGTCTACTCGACGCCCGCGTATATGCTCGCCCGCAACGCCGCCGAGGTCGAGGCGGGGGTGTCGGCGATGGTTTCGAAAATGCTAAAAACCCTTTGATATGTTCGGATTTTTCCAAAAAACTTTTTTCATTTTGGCTCTTACCGCCGCGGTTGCGTCGGCGCAACGCTCGACGACAATGCTCCCGGGGACTGTCAAAAACTTCGAGCTGCCCAATTTCGACGAAAACACGGGCGCGAAGGAATGGGAGCTCTTCGGCGAGGAGGCGGAATACAAGAGCGACACGCGCATCGACGTAATGCGCCTTAAACTCAATTTGCTCGACTCCGACGGCAAGCTCAAGGCGACCATCACAAGCCCGTTTGCGAACGTCAACCCCGTCAAAAAATTCGTCTCGGGCGACGGCGATATTTTTGTTGTCGCCCCCGAATATAAAATAGAGGGCAAAAAATGGGCGTGGGACTCGCCCAAAAAATTCGTCGAGGTTTTCGACTCGATTGTCGTCGACATTATCCCCGAAAAACGCGCTGACGGCGACGGCGAAAAAATCTCAGACACGCGCATTACTGGCGGATACGGCTCGATGCTCAACGCGGGGCAGTCCAACATTTTCGATGTCCGCAAAAACGTGAGGCTCTCAAACGACCAGATGACGCTTGAGTGCGACGTGCTCCGCGCCGACGCGCCCAAGCAGCGCAAGGGAGGCTCGGGGGTGTCGGAAATCGACGCTTCGGGCAGTGTCAAGATGAAGTACGCCGAAAAGGACATTCGCGCGGGGGCTGCGAAAGTCTACCCCGACAAATCGACCGCGTTCCTGAGCGGCTCGCCGTCGATTACCGACATTCCGAGCCGCGCGGAAATCTCGGGCGATACAATCGAGCTCGACAAAAGCAAAAAGACGCTGCTTTCCAAGTCGGGCAAATCGGCCCGCGCCACGGCGGTTATTTTCAACACTTCCGCCGACGGCAAATCCGAGAAAATTACGATTTCCGCCGACTCCATAAAAATGGGCGAAAGGGGCGAAAACGGCAAAAAAGCGCAAAACTTTTTCGGCTTTGCGGGCAACGTGAAAGTCGTCGCCGACTCCTTCACCGCGTCCTGCGACTCGCTCGCCGCGACTGCCGATGCGGGCGAAAACGGCAAGCCGCAAATCGAGATAATCAAGGGTACGGGGCACATCAAACTGTCCAACTCAAACGGCACGGCGACTTCCGACAATATGGAGATTCTCCCCGCAAAGTCCGAGGTCGTCCTCTACGACAACGCCGTGCTGACCGACCCCGAGCGCGGCATGCGCCTCTTCGCCCACGCGATTGTGTTTTTGAAGGAGCGCAATACGGGCATTGCCCTCTCGAAGGCGGGCGAAAACTCTTTTGTCGTGCTGAAAATTCGCGAGGGCGTCGCCGCCGACGAAAAGCTCAAGACGGGCGCGGAGACTGTCGTAAAATCGCGCAGGCTCAGGTTTGTCAAAAATGAAAAAAATATGCGCTTCGATTTCGAGCGCGACGTGAAAATCGACTCGGGCGACATCGACGCCTCCTGCCAGAAAATGCAGGTGCTCGCAATCCGCGGCGAAGACGGCGGCGACGGAATCCGCAAAATTACGGCGTCCGACAACGTGAAAATCGCGCAAAAGGGGTACAGCGCGGAATCGGAAATCGCGGTGATTTACCCGAAGCTAAAGGGCAAGTCCGTCGACGCAAAGCGCGCCGCCCACAGGTATGTCGAGCTGTCCGTTTCGCCCGACAACCCCGCGAAGCGTCCGACAATCTACCTGCCCGCGACAAAGGCAATCGGGCTTGACGAGCTTTCGTCCAAAAACAAACCCGAGCAGAAGCCGACGGTGATTACAAGCGATAAGCAGTGGCTCGTCGGCGGCGAAAAATCCGACAAATATTTCTTCGAGGGCGACGTCAAGGCGGTCGGCACGGATATGGACGTTTCGTGCAAACGCGCGCAGGTGGGGATTCGCACGCTCAAAAACGGCAAGCGTTCGATTGCGAAAATCGACCTCTTCGACGATGTCGAATTGACAAGCGGAATGAAAAACGCCACGGCGGGGAAAATGGAGATTTTCCCCGAAGACGAAATGGTCGTTTTGTCCGAAGACCCCGTCGTAATCGACAAGGAGGACAACACGCGAGTCTCGGGCGCGAGAATGGTCTACAACAGGGGCAAGCGCGCCATACGCGTGGAGGCGGAGCAGCCCGCGGAAAAGTCCGCCGCGCCCGAAAAGCGCGAAAAGTCGTTTATCCCCGACTTCGAGGACGACGAAACGCTGGAGGCGACTCCCGAACCGAAAAGACCCACGATAAAAATTCTGCCGCGCAGGCGATAGATTTTTTCTTCGGTTTTTTTCTTTATTCGGTTCCCCGAAGAACGCAATTCCGCGATTGCGGGATTGCGCTTTGGCGGGCGGCAGGTACGGGGGCGCGATTGTGCTTGGGCTGAAACGGATTCTTCCTTTGCGGGCACGGACAACGGTTTCGCGAGGGCGGGGCAGTTTTTTTGCGCGCGCGATTTTCTTTTTTTTTGCGGGTACGACACGGTTTGCAATTCCGCTGGCGCGGGGTTTCGTTTTTGCAGGCGGTCGGCGCGGGCTCGTGATTGTGCTTTCGCGTGGGCAGTTTAGCGGGGGCGGAAAGTGAGGATTTTTAAGAAAAATTTTGCGCTTTTGCGGGCGGTTGCGGGATTGGTTTTTTTTCGCAAATTTGCCGAATGGGAAGGCAAAACGGCGAAAAAAAGGAGGCATTAAATGCCTCCAATTTTTTATGCTTTGTGCAGAGATTGCAGATTAAAAATTGTCCGCGAGCACTTCGAAGTACGCCTGCGGGTGGGCGCATGCGGGGCACTTTTGCGGCGCTTCCGCCCCTTCGTAAACGAAACCGCAGTTGCGGCACTTCCATTTTATCGTTTGGGACTTTTTGAAAACCGCGCCGTTTTTTATGTTTTCGGCGAGTTTCAGATAACGCTCTTCGTGGTGTTTTTCGACCGCCGCGATATTCGCAAATACCTTCGCGATGTCTTCAAAGCCCTCTTCGCGCGCGTCCTTTTCCGCCTGTTCGTAAATTACCGTCCATTCCTCGCGCTCGCCCTCCGCGGCGGCTTTCAGGCACGCAAGCGTGTCGCCCAGCCCGCTCGAAAAAGTGCCCTCGATTTTCACCTGAGCGTCGCCCAGGAGTTTGAAGAACCGCTTGGCGTGTTCCTTTTCGTTGTCGGCGGTTTCCTGAAAAATCGCGGCTATCTGTTCGTAGCCCTCCTTTTTCGCGACGCTCGCAAAGAACGTGTATTTGTTGCGCGCGGCGGACTCCCCTGCGAAAGCCGCCATCAGGTTTTTCTGCGTTTTTGTTCCTTCCAATGATTTCATAGTCTGTTTCCGTTGATTTTTATTTTGATTTTGCGGACGCAATTTGGACAGCGTCCCGAAAAGAGAAGTTCCGAGCCCTCGACGGAAAACCCCGCGCCGAAGATTTTCGATATTTTTTTACGCAGCTCGGGCGCGAGGGGGGCGTCGTAGATTTTGCCGCATTTTTTGCAGACGAAGTGGGCGTGCTCGGCGGTGTCGGCGTCGAAGCGCGCGGAGGAGTCGCCCGAAGCGTCGAGCTTTAGGATTGTGCCGTCGCGCGCAAGCTCCGAGAGGTTGCGGTAGACCGTCCCGAGGCTGATGTTGGGCATTTGCGCCCGCGCGGCCTCGTAGACTTCGGAAGCGGTCGGGTGGTGAAGCCCGCCCGAGCGGAGCAGGGCGAGTACGATTTCGCGCTGTTTTGAGCGACGTTTTGCCGAAATGCCTGTCATATATTTTATGGTTTTTACGCGGATAATTTTTTGTTTTTTTATTCTCCGATGCGGCGTTCCCGAAAGGTTTTTTTCGCTCGCGGCGTTTTCAAAGCAGCGAGCCAAGCCCGAAGAAAAAATCTTCCGCGCCGATTCACGAAGGGAAACCCGCCCTCATCAAAGTTCCGAAAAACGCCTCCTCCGAGCCCTTAATGAAAGCCTCCCGTACATCAAACCCGAAAAGACCCCTCCATACGCCGAACACCCCAGAAAAAAGTGCCTTTGTTGGAAATTTTTTAAATAGTAATCGTTATCATTATTATCTTGACGGAGAGGTCAAGCCTTTTCTACAAAGAAGACAATGGAAAATTCCGCACTAACCGCATTCCTCCTCACCCTGATAGCGGGGGCTTCGACCGCAATCGGGGCTGCTCTCACTTTCGTAATCCGCCGAAACGACTTCAAAATACTCGCGCTCGGAATGAGCTTCTCGGCGGGCGTTATGATATACATCTCCTTTATGGACATTATGCCAATGGCGATGGAAATGATTGCGCGCGACGGCGGATTTTTCGGCGGCAAAATCGGAAAAATGCTCGGCTTCGGCGCGTTCTTCGGGGGCGTGGGCGTCGCCGCGCTCATCGACTACCTCGTCCCCGAGCACGTCGATAGCGCGGAAATCGGGGCGCGCGCGCATTCGGATTCGGCGCGCGCGGAAAAGGCGAGGCACGCGGCGTTGATGACGGCGATTGCCATAAGTGTCCACAACTTCCCCGAGGGGCTTTCGGTCTTCATAACGACTTTGGAGGACGTGCGCGTGGGGCTTGCGATTGCCCTTGCAATCACGCTCCACAACATTCCCGAGGGAATCTCCGTCGCCCTGCCTATCTACAACGCCACTGGCGACAAAAAACGCGCGTTTTGGTTTGCCGCGCTCTCGGGGCTTGCCGAGCCTGCGGGCGCGCTCGCGGCGTACTTTGTTTTTGCGCCGATTCTCACGCCGCAGACGGTCGGGGCGGCTCTCTCGCTGACTGCGGGGATTATGGTCTACATTTCGCTCGACGAACTGCTGCCGACGGCCAAGGAATACGGGCACGAGCACTACGGGATTGTCGGAGTCTTTGCGGGAATGGCGTTTATCGCGGCGGGCTCGCTGATTTTCTGAGCGGTTTATTTTCTTGAAGATTTCGGCAAAAGTACGACATTTGCGCGCATGTGGCAAACGTATGCGATTCTTTCCGCGCTCTGCGCGTCGATGACTGCGATATTCGCGAAGCTCGGCACCGACGACACAAACCCGAATTTGGCGACGGCTATCAGGACGACGGTGATTCTGTTTCTCACTTGGGCGGTGGCGTTCGCGGTTTGCGACGTTTCGCAGATACGGAAAATTTCGGGGCACTCGCTGCTCTTTTTGGTTTTGAGCGGCGTGGCGACGGGGCTTTCGTGGCTCTTTTACTTCAAGGCTCTCAAGCTCGCGGACGTTTCGAAAGTCGCGCCCGTGGACAAGCTGAGCGTGGTGTTTACGATATTTCTTGCGTTTCTTTTGCTGGGCGAACAACCGTCGCCGAAGGTCATAGTCGGGGGGCTCTTGATTTTGGCGGGTTCGCTCACTCTAATTCTTTGATAAATAGCAAATTGTTGTATCGATTTGGCAAAAAATGCCCAGCGGGCGCATTTTTGGCTTCCCAAAGAAAGCCGACTCCCTATAATTTGCCGCCGTGTTTCTTTTATTATAGGAACACTTTATAACAATCATTACTATTATTATGATAAAACAAACCACCGCCTTATGCGCACTGTTTGGCGCATGCGCGACTTTTGGTGCGGGTTTCCAGGTTTTGGAACAAGGTGCATCAAATCTCGGTACAGCACTCGCCGGCTCTACGGCTAACGCGAATGCGGATGCAACGTCCGCGTTCTGGAATCCCTCCTCGGCGTTCGAAATCGGACTCGCCGCGGGGAAGACCACCATCGACAGCGGTATGAACTTTGTCATACCCTCGTTCTCCTTCACGGGGAGCAGTTATAGCACCGACGCTTCGGGCAATCCGCTCGCGCCCATCAGCGGCTCGGACGGCGGCAATGCGGGGGAATTGGCATATGTGCCCAACTTCAACCTCGTTCATATGTTCTCCGACGACTTGGCGATAACGCTCTCGATTACCTCGCCCTACGGCTTGGAGACGGACTACGACTCCGACTGGGTCGGACGCTATCAGGCGCTCAACAGCGACCTCACGACCGTGGACATCAACCCGAGCTTGGCGTACAAAGTCAACGACTGGCTTTCGATTTCTGGCGGCGTTTCGCTCCAATACATGCACGCGGAGCTGACCCAAGCCTTGGCGACTGGAACCCCGCTTGGCGACGCGGAGGTAAGCCTGCGCGGGCAGAGCTGGGGCGTTGGCGGAAACATCGGCTTTACCATAAAATATGCGGAGGGCGGCAGACTGGGCTTCCACTGGCGCAGCGAAGTTTCGCAGGACATCACGGGCAACCAGCACATGACGCTGCCCGCGCTCGGATACTACGACCGCATTGTAGCCCCCATCGAAACCAACCTGACTCTCCCGCAGACTTTCAACGTCGGCGTCTACCAGCGTCTCTGGGGCGCGTTGGACAGATTCGCGGTTATGGCGGACTATTCGTTCACTTGTTGGAATGCGTTCGACGAACTGGATATCCAAAATTCCAACACGGGCGCGACTGTCGGCGGCGAACCCGTCCACGAAAACTGGAAGAACGTCTCGAGAATTTCGTTCGGTATCCACTACTACCCCGAATTCGACGAAAACCTGACGCTCAGAATCGGCGCGACTTGGGACGAATCCCCCGTCCCCGGCCCGAAAAACCGCACTGCGCGAATCCCCTGCTCGGATAGGGCGTGGCTCGCGGGCGGGCTCGGGTACAAGTACGAAAATATGACGGTCAACGTCTCGTACATGTACATATTTTTCTACAACGACTCGGGCATAGACCACTCGACCCCTGGAGTCCGCACGACGGGCGTATACACGGGGCACGCGCAGGTTGTCTCGATTCAGGCGGGAATATCCTTCTAATTCCCGCACGGAATTTTTTATTTTTTCCGCCGTATAGGCGGGGCACGAGTGCCAATCAAGGCGGCGGTATCGCTTGGCTTTGATTGGCACTTCTTTTTTTGTGTCGGGGAATTGCGGGAGCAATGGCGGATACGGAAAGTTGCGCGGGCGGCGTGTTTTGCTTCGCTCGGAGTAGGCGGCGGTGTCGCGCAATTTGCAGGGCTTGGCGCGGGGGCGCACTTGCGGGAATGTCGCGCGGCGGAGTCCGATTCCCCCGCGCACAATGAATCTTGACTCTTTGCTCCAATAGCTTTTTTATTGGAGTACTAATATATCTAATAATGAGCGAAATTTCCAAAGCGTATAATCCCTCGGAAGTCGAGGATAAGTGGTATAAATCTTGGGTCGAGTCGGGCTGCTTCAAAGCCCGCAGGGATTCCAAATCCGACGCCTTTTCAATCGTCATTCCCCCGCCGAACGTCACGGGCGTTCTCACGATGGGGCACGTGCTCAACAATACGATTCAGGACATTCTAATCCGCCGCGCGCGCCAGCTCGGCAAAAACGCGGTTTGGATCCCCGGAACCGACCACGCGGGCGTCGCGACCCAGACGAAAGTCGAGGCGTACCTGCGCAAGGAAAAGCACACGTCCGCGCGCGAACTCGGGCGCGAAAAATTCATCGAAGTCGCAAAGCAGTGGCGCGACAAGCACGGCGGAATTATTATCGAACAGTTGAAAAAACTCGGCGCGTCGTGCGACTGGGACAGGCTCGTCCACACGCTCGACGACGACTACTCCAAGGCGGTTCTCACCGCATTCGTAAAGCTCTTCAAGGAGGGCTATATCTACCGCGGCAAGCGCATGGTCAACTGGTGCCCCGTAAACCTCACGGCTCTCTCCGACGAGGAGGTCGTGATGAAGCACTGCAAGAGCAAGCTCTACAAAATGAAGTACGAGCTCGCCGAATCGCGCGGCACGTTCCTCGAAATCGCAACAACCCGCCCCGAAACGATTATGGGCGACTCCGCCGTTGCCGTTAATCCCAACGACGAACGCTACAAGCATTTAATCGGCAAGCACGCAATCCGCCCGTTCCCCCGCAAGGAAATCCCGATTATCGGCGACGAATACGTCGATATGAAATTCGGCACGGGCGTCCTTAAAATCACCCCCGCGCACGACCCCGCCGACTTCGAAATCGGCCAGCGCCACCACCTCGAAATCACCGAGGTCATGAACCCCGACGCCACGATGAACGAACTGGCGGGCGAGGACTTCAAGGGGCTCGACAGATTCGCCGCGCGCGAGCTCGCCGTCAAGAAGCTCGAGGAGCTCGGGCAGCTTGTCGCAATCGAGGACTACGAAAACAACATCGGCTATTCCGAACGCGGCAATGTCCCGATTGAACCCCGCCTTTCAGACCAGTGGTTTATGCGCTATCCCAAAATCAAGGAGGCGAAGGCGGCTGTCGAATCGGGCGCGATAAAGTTCTGGCCGCAACGCTGGGAAAAAACCTACACCCACTGGCTCGACAATATCCGCGACTGGTGTATCTCCCGCCAAATCTGGTGGGGGCACAGAATCCCCGTCTGGTACAGAAAGGGGGTCGAAAAGCCCGACATCACGAACCCCGAAGAAGTTCACGTCTCCGTCGAAGGCCCGTCCGATCCCGAAAACTGGGTGCGCGACGAGGACTCGCTCGACACTTGGGCGAGCTCGTGGCTCTGGCCGTTCGCCACAATGGGCTGGCCGAACGAAGACAAAATGCGCGAGCTGCAAATGGAAAAATTCTACCCGACTTCCGCGCTTGTAACCGGGCCCGACATCATCTTCTTCTGGGTCGCGAGAATGATTATGGCGGGGCTGGAATTCCTCCCCGGCACGATGAGCTCGCGCATACCGTTCAAAAACGTCTACTTTACGGGCATTATCCGCGACATGCAGGGGCGCAAGATGTCCAAGAGCTTGGGCAATTCGCCCGACCCGCTCGACATCATCGCAAGATACGGCGCGGACGGTCTGCGCTTCGGCGTGATGAACTGTGCGCCGCAGGGGCAGGACATTCTGTTTAGCGAAGAGAGAGTCGAGCTTGGCAGAAACTTCTGCAACAAGCTCTGGAACGCCTGCCGCTTCAGGCAAATGGCGGGCGACAAGTCCGACAACTCGTCGCTCGCGGCAATCGCGGCGCGAATCGACACAACAAAGTTCGACGCAAACGACCACGCGATTTTGGCGAATCTCCAAAAGTGCTGCGAAAATGTCGCGAAGGACTACGACGTCTACCAGTTCAACTCCATCACGCAGGAAATCTACGCGTTCTTCTGGAACGATTTTTGCGGCTGGTATCTGGAAGTCTCCAAGTCCAGAATGGCGGACGAATCGGCGAAGTCCACGGTGCTCGCGGTTCAGGATTTGTGTCTGCGCCAGACCCTCCTTTTGCTCCACCCGTTTATGCCGTTTATCACCGAGGAATTGTGGCACTCGATGGGCTTCGGGCGCGACGGCGACTTCATTCAAAACGAATCGCCCGAGTTCGACGCCGACGCCCTCGGCATTGCCCCCGACGAAAAGACGGCGGCGCAGGTCGAAAAGCTCAAGGATTTCGCGACAAAGGCGAGAGCGTTGAAAGCGCAGGTAAAAATGGCGTCCAGAAAGGACGTGAAATTGCGCACTGTATGCGACTCGCAGGATTCCGAAACGCTGCTTCTCGAAAACGTCGAAATGCTAAAGCGTCTGATTGGCGCTGGCGAAATCACCGCGGAAAAATCGTTCGACGGAGCGGCGCAGATTACGTCGCTTGGGACGGTTTATATAGATATGGGCAGTTCGGCTGTTTCGGCGGAGGACAAGAAGAAGCTGGAGAAGGAGCTCGAAAAGCTACTCGGAGTAGAAAAAGCGACGGAGGCAAGATTGGGCAACGAGGCATTTGTTTCGAAGGCGCCGGCGAAGGTAATTGAGGGTGCGAAGAAGCAGCTGGAGGATTGCCGCGCAAAAATCCAAGAAATCCGCAAGCTTTTAGCGTAATAGTCAGCAAAATTGCGGGGCAATTTTGCGCGCTGACTATAGAAAGGGGGGCTTGCCCCCTTCGGAAAAATTGGCAAAGCCAATT
>DJPO01000114.1:0-41917 GCA_002437405.1 Opitutia bacterium UBA6410
AAAAATCGGGATTAGCCGATGAATTTGCGGTGTGAATTTTTTACGTTTGTTTGGTTGACCATTGCGTATTGCATGGTGGTATCTATATTTTGGTGTCCCAACAGGTGTTGGACTTGCTCTATTGGCATACCTTTATCTATGGCAACGGTTGCAAGTGTGCGCCTGAATTTATGGGGGTGAACTCTGGGAATATTCAGCTTTCTGCCAAGTTCTCGCAATCGGATTTCAACGCCGCTTATTTTTAGCCTATTAAACGGAGCAAGCAAAGTAACAAACAAGGCAGGATTTTCGTCTTTTCGCTTGGACAAATATCGTTGTAGGTGAATTTTGGTTCGGGCATCGAAATAGACTTTTCGTTCCTTATCGCCTTTACCAAAAACAATACATTCGCGGTTCTCAAAATCTATGTCGCTTCGGTTTAATTTTACAAGTTCGCCCACGCGCATACCCGTAGATGAAAGAAGATCTATTAGGGCAAGATCTCGAATATTGCCTGCAAAGTCGCGCATAATTTCAAGAGATTCGTCGGAATAGGTTTCCTTTACAGTTTTTCCTGTTCTAACTTTGTGTATGCGTCTTACGGGGCTTTTTAGAATATAATCCTCATTTTCCAGCCATGAAAAGAAACTTGAAAGTACTCGGCGAATGTTATCTATGGTGACTTTCCCCGTGCGGCCGTTGCGTTGATAGTTATCGAGGTAAAGCCGAAGGTCGTCAGTTGTAATCTGTTTAATAGGTTTATTAACCACCAAGATAGTGTTTTGAATTGTAGCGCGGTAATAGTCCAATGTTTTTTCAGAGCACCCTTCAACCTTCTTTGCTGAGAGGTATATTTTTAAAAAATCTTCGTCTTTATCTTCATTTACGCGCGGTTCATCTGATAAAGCTACACTTAAAATCCTATCCAATTTCTCCATTTGGGAATTGTTCAAATATCTAAGCATTGCCTGTTTTATGTATGCGATTTTTTCTTCTTTTGATTGAATATTTTTTATCATAATAATTTTGTCTTGAATGTTTAGTTTAAGATAGTAGGATACAAATTCATCGAAAATGGACGAAATTAAAAAATTCTTGGACAAACTGAAAAATGGGCAACAAAGAATAAATCCTTTAGAGATAGCCCAAAACTGCCGCAATTTGCTTTTCAATGCAGTAAAGTCCATTTTTGCAAAAAAAGGCGAGGTGGTCTCTGCCAAGGCATCGCTCCTTGAGCTTCTGGATAGTCCGACCGTCAACGAATATTTGAGCAATGACGCGGATATTCTAAATTCACTTCACTATATCCGCATTTTGGGTTCTTTTGCAAAACAAGGGTTAAGCGTAAAAAAAACGGAATCGGAACTTGCAGCAAAAAACCTTGAATATTTCAACGACTATTGCGAGTGGAAAGAGCAAAACGCATTGAGGCGCGACATAAAGAGCTACCCGAAAATGCCGTATATGTCGGAAGCCAACACGCGCAAGCTATATATAGATTTGTACCTGAAAGAAGCGGGTTGGAATGTGATGGGAAAAGAAAATGTGCCGTCACCGTCTAAAGCTGGCATAGAAATAGAAATCGAAGGCATGCCAAATTCCAAGAGACTTGGCTATTGCGACTATGTTTTGTATGGCAAAGATGGAAGACCATTGGCGATTGTGGAAGCCAAAAAAACTTCCGTAGAACCAGAAAAGGGACGACATCAAGTTGAATTATATGGCGAATGTATGAAAGCCAAATATGGATACATTCCAATTTTGTATTACACAAATGGCTATGAAATTCGGTGCATAGATGGAATTTATCCGCCAAGACGATTGCTTGCTTTTCATACAGAGTCGGAACTTGAGGTTTTACTGCAACGCAGGAATAGAAG
Organism: Opitutia bacterium UBA6410; assembly: GCA_002437405.1. Taxonomy (GTDB): domain Bacteria; phylum Verrucomicrobiota; class Verrucomicrobiia; order Opitutales; family Intestinicryptomonadaceae; genus Merdousia. The sequence continues at coordinate 1,860 of DJPO01000114.1, forward strand.
CGATATCACAAACATTAAAATCAATGATAACATTACAAACAGAGGGTATCAAAAGCAGGCAATAACCGCCATATACGACAGATTGAACAAAAAGCATAGGCGCGGCTTGCTTGTTATGGCAACGGGCACGGGTAAAACAAGAATATCTATTTCGCTTGTCGATGTTTTGGCAAGAAGTGGCTGGGTTAAAAATGTATTATTTTTGGCAGATAGAACTTCTCTAGTAAGTCAGGCACATTCAAACTTTAAAGATTTGTTGCCCGAATTCCCGACTTGTGTTTTGTCGGAAGGCGGTAATGACAAAAATATAGGCGCACGTTTGATGTTTTCGACATATCAAACGATGATAAACTATATAGACAGTGAAGACAAAATTTTTTCAACAGGCAGGTTTGACTTAATCTTGATAGATGAGGCCCACCGATCTATTTTCAACAAATACGGAACAATTTTTGAATATTTTGACTCGTTTTTAATCGGATTGACTGCAACCCCGAAGAGCGATGTAGATTTTAATACATATAGAATTTTTAATTGCGAAAGCGGAGAACCGAATTTTGCATACGGGCTCGAAGAAGCAGTAAAAGATAAATATCTTGTGCCTTATAGAGTAGTGAATAAAACTACAAAAAGGCTTCAACACGGGTTTAAATACGAAGAACTTTCGGCCGACGAAAGACGACAGCTTGAAGAACAATATGGAGATATTGCGCCGACACCTGAATTTACGGTATCAAGCTCAAAATTGTTTCGCGAAATTTACAACGAGAATACTTGCGATGTAGTTATTCAAGAATTGATGAATAACGGGTTGAAAGTAAGTCAAGGTGATTTGCTCGGTAAAACCATAATTTTTGCCTACAACCACAAACACGCGCAGATGATAGTTGACAGATTCAACGTTTTATATCCGCGATATGGTAGTGAATATTGCCAGTTAATAGACAATTACGTTAATTATGCAGACGATTTAATCGAAAAATTCAAGGTAAATGACAATTTCAGAATAGCTGTAAGTGTTGATATGTTAGATACTGGCATAGACGTTCCCAGTGTGCTAAATTTGGTATTCTTCAAGCCCGTAAATTCCAAAGTAAAATTCATGCAAATGATAGGAAGAGGGACTCGTTTGTGCAAAAATATATTCGGAATTGGGCAAGACAAAACACATTTTTTGATATTCGACTTCTGCGATAATTTTAACTATTTCAACGAGCACGAAAACCCGCCTGAATCAAAATGTAAACAGTTATCAATATCGCAAAGATTGTTCAATTTGCGTTTGGCTGTTCTTTGCGAACTTCAAGGCATAAAGCATCAGGAAATTGAATTTAACAGAAATTATTATTTGAGGCTAAAAGACGAGCTGCATTCAGAAGTAGCGAAAATAAAGCTAAATTCCGTGCGAATTCAAGTCCGCGAGGAATTATGCTTTGTGGATAAATATTCGGATATAAATACTTGGACGAACATATCGCCGCTTATGCGTTCCGAAATAGAACGCCACATTACATATCTGCTCGATAGCTATATTGAAGAAGATACAAAAATAAAGTCCTTTGACGCTAGAATGTTTTATGCGGAAATTTCAATGCTTGAATCGGGCAACATAAAATCTGCATCCGCGCATGTCAGAAACATAATGGAAGTTTGCCAATTCCTGCTGGACGAAAAGGCAAGTATTCCACAAGTATTAGAAAAGAAACGAGAATTACAACAGCTTTCAAGCCAGCAATATTGGGATTCGCCCACGATTGAATCGTTGGAATCGCTTAGGGCAGCTGTCAGAGAACTCATGGTATTTCTAGATTCAGCTGGGAATGGCAAAAAATTTGACGTGCATATTTCAGACGAAGTTCTTCCCAATGGGAAAAATACTGGTATTTCTATTGATATAAGAACATACAAACAAAAAGTTATAGATTATTTGTTGGAGCACTCAAATAACCCAGTAGTTAAGAAAATTAAGAATTTGGAGAAAATAAATGCCAACGACTTAAAGGAGCTTGAACATATTTTATGGAATGAATTAGGCTCGAAAGCCGACTACGAGAAAACTACCGATACCGAAAACTTGGCTGTGTTTATTCGAAGTTTAGTAGGGCTTGAACAATCGGCAATAAATGAAAAGTTCGGGGATTTTTTGAGTGGCAATGTTTTAAACCCTCAACAGCAAGAATTTGTAAAAACAATAATAGATTACGTTCGCGAAAATGGAAATATAGAACTTCGAGATTTAGCAAACACCTCTCCTTTCAATGAATACCCAATTATCGATATTTTCGGAGAAAACCTCGAAGTTCTGCAATATATCGTAAACACATTTAACAATGTAGTCGTTGCTGCATAGAAAATTTCTTATAGGAATGGTTTTCGCTTTGCAAAAAATGAATTACCAGAAAAAACTTCAGTGGAATTTGATTGTAAATTTTTCACATTAAAGCCTTCTAAAAAAACTGGGGGTTTAGTCAAAGCAGAGTATGGGTGTTTTTTTTGTAGTAGATTCAATAATAACATCTCCAGTTTTCGTCGTGTATAATGGGACTTTATTGTTTTGTAAAATATTTCTTACAGATTGTTTCGGGTGTTCGTATTCGTTCCCATAATCGGATGTGCAAATAGCAATAGTTGGTTTTATTGCTTTTATAAACTCATCGGTATTAACACCATTTGCAGCGCCATGATGAGACAAGACAAGAACATCGACTTCTTTACATAAAATATCATCTTGCATAAGATATTTTGCAATATCAGGAGAATCAACATCGCCTAAACTTAAAACATTGAATTTTCCTGATCTAAAAAATTTTATAGAGGAATTGTCATTTGAAGACTCGTATCCACCTTGGTTATACATGATGTTATTGAATCCCCAAGCTGTAGCAGGAGTCAAAGAACTTATATAGGAATAATCAAGTTTTTTGATAGTAGAAGTTGGATTTAGAAATCCATACTTTGATATAATACTTAGACAATTTTTACCAGTTTCAGTGTGTGGTGAATATTTTGGATATTCGACAATATTTGGTTTGAATTCTATTAAGATATTTTTCAAATCCTTTTCGCAGCAATGATCATCGTCCCAACTTGTAATGTGCAATGTATCGATTTTCTTTACATCTTTGCAATAATATAATTCGCTACAAAGCGTAGCCCAATTTTTAGAATCTAATATTGCTTCTATAAGCGTAAATGTTGAACCATCGTAATAAGACATGGATGATCCAGCTTTGTTCAATTGATAAGCCCGAAATCTTGTATTTGAAATCATTGTTGGTCTAAAGTTAGAGTCCCTTTGTAATTGATTTGTGATTTGTATGAATCAAAGCGTAATATATCGCATTTTAGGTTTCCCGTTGCATATACATCAATAGAATTACCATTACAATCAAACCAAAGATCTTTTGCGGTATTTTGTGTTATTGTGTTAAAACCGCCATAGTAATTTAATTTTTCAGATGGAGCTTCTCCAATTACGATTATTTTCGGATTTATATGTTTTAATATTTCCTCGGGAATCTTTCCAGAATCTCTTCCATGGTGAGGCGCAAAAAGAATATCCGTTCTTAAATCTAATTTAAGCAATTCAGTTTCCACAGATTTCATAAAATCTGATTCCATATCCCCCATCCATAAAAATGAAGCATTGTTTTCTATTGAATACTTAATTATAGGCGAGATATTATTTGGACTTTGATTTGTACCATTTTCAATATCTAATAGGGCGTTTGCAAAAATTTTATTCTTTGTATCTGGCCAAAGAATTTTAATTCCAGCACAATTTTGTTTATCATCACTTATATTCAGCCATTTCCGAGCACATCCTTGTTGGAGAAAATACACTTTATCTGAATTTCGGAGTTCTACATATTTTTCAAAATCTACATCGTCGCAATCGTCTGAGATGTCATTTTCAACGCAATAAAAATTTGGGATTGAAATTTTTTCAAAAAGTAATTTCAGACCTATGATATGATCTTGATCAGGATGCGTCGAGATAAATCTTACTATATCTTTGTCTGTATATTCAATTTTTATCTCTTTGATTATTTCTTCTTCTCGGCCTTCGGGAATGCAACAATCTATAATTGTAAAATTACTGCTATTATGTTTTATATAAAACATATCTCCATTCCCAACTGAAAAAGATTTAACTATGCTCATTTTTGCCCTCCTTAGCCTTTTCTATTCTTGAAACAATGTATTCTGTTTGTTTTCTATATGAAAGTAAAAACAACACAAATAACCCAAAAGCGAAAATCAATTTTATATTATACACGAAAAGAGAAAATATGAATTGTAAGGCATTCCAACAATCATCAATGTTTACATTCTCATATAAGGTTTGAAATATTAGAAGTAAAGTAATTACAAACATCAAAGCTGTAAACGTCTTATAGATATGACTAGCTTCTGATAATTCAGATATTCGTTTGTCTTTTTGCTCTGCATATAAAAACTCTTCATATGGCCTATATTTTATAATTTTTAGCTTTAACAATGTTTTTTCGATAACAATACCACCAAACCGATTGATTGCTAATCCTATGAAATAGAATGTAATCAAATTTGTTAAGGCGTTTTCTGATAAAGGAATATTTGGCAATCCCCACGCGTTTGATAAAACACAATATACACCTCCCGCTAAAATATGGTTTAAAAGGAGATAAGACGATAATTTGTTTAATATGGTTTCCATTTTTATTGTATTGTGATTTTAATATGAATTCTAAAACCCATCGGGGACCAACCCTAGAGTATTGATTTTCTCCGTAGCATATTGTAGTGCTTCATGAATTTTCAGAACTTCTGTATAGTCTAAATATTTTATATGGGTTTTCAATGGCGTACTATAGACTTCTTTTTTGATTTTTTCCAGTTGAGTAGAATTACTTACTGCAACAATTCCTTGAACTGCTTTATTACTGTGTGCTTTTATTAAGTTGAGAATCAAACTATCAATAGAACCGGATGTTTGAACTTCAAAAACATAAATAACACGTCCCATATTACCAATGGTTGCTTCCCAAAGCGCATCGACAACTGCACCATCAGCAACTTTCTTTTCAATGCTTGATTTGAAACCTAAGAATGCGCCTATTTCACTTATTTTATCTCGAATATCATTATGGTCGAAATTTAAATCTTTTTTGTTTTTTTGAGCGGAAGAATTTCCTATGTGTACGATGGAATCAACTTCATTTTCGATTTTATCGAACATTTCCCACATAAAATAATCGAGATGTAGCATATCAGTTATGCCAACTTCCTTCGATTTTTTTAACATCTCTTTTGCGGTATCGCAAAATACTATATAGTTTTTACCGTCTAGTCGGCTTTCATATCTTGGAATATTATTTATACCAAGTTGCAAAAATGCGTTATGAGTTTTTCTGTTCCAGATGATAAATTCTTTGGGATATATTTTGCTCAAGAGTTCGCTCATTATTGCGGGACCTACGCCATGCACATTTTTTCTAAAAGAATCCCAACGCTTTTCTAGCTTGTCTTTACCATAGAGAAGTTCTGCGAACAACTTTTTGAGCTTATCTAAGCCATTGTCAGCGATAAGTGCATCGATTTTTGTATGGCGATTTCCCCACATTTTTAATGCCCATAACGGTGCGAGAAATTCATAGGCGCCGTCCGTGTCGAGATTCAAAATTTTTTGTTTAGTAAATCCCTTATAAAATTTAATTGCGTCTTTACGCTCTAAAGCTTCGGTTTCAAACTTTTGCTTGCCATTCGATTCAAGCCTTGAATACTCTTTTAGTTTTGTGGAGAGAAGTTTTGTGTCCATATCGTAAAGTTATTGTTTGTTGTTCTATTTCAATAATAATGTTTATCAAGTTATTTTGTTGTTTTTTCTTAAATTGAATAAACCGAACGACAATTTAATGAAAATATGCGGAGAATATACGCCTTTTACCCCGCATATTTGCGGAGCATGCAAACGAGTGCATTTATTTAAAAATAATAAATAAAAACGTTGCATGTCTTATTGCGATATGGTAACATGGATACCATAGGAGATAAGGTAGTAAGATATGATGATAAGCAAGACAAAGATTTCGGCTGCTGGGGTTAAGCAGGTTGAAATTACTCGCGAGATGGTTGAAATTTTTGGGTTACCAGTGAAGGCTATTGGCAAGTGGGCGGTTATCGAGCGGCGTGGTTTTAACTATCGATTGCGGAAGGTTCGTCTGGACGGGGATTTTGCTTCCGACAAATACAACAATCATCAGAAGATTTCCTGCAAGGTATGGGCTCAGATGTTTGGAGGTGAACGTTGCGCCAAGTTTGAATTTTCAAAACTTTCCGTTCGCAAGCGCAGATGGGTGATGTCTTTAATTGACGAATTTTTGAAGATTCCAGAACTGCAGAAGTCCATCGAAAATTTAGGGCATGATGAGGTTATATTACGCATTCTTGACGACACTTCGGCGAATCGCGAAGGCGGCAAATTATACAGTTCCATTGAAAGTGCGTTAAGCTATTGGAAGCGTAATTATGGAAGGAATGGGAAATGAGCATTCGACTAAAATACTGTCAAAATAAATGGTCAGAATTTGGTAAGGATTTTTCTGTAAAATTACGCAAAAATACGGTGTTTTTGATAGTGTTTAATGTCTTAAAAATGCGTAAGAATACGCAAGGATTTCCGCGCTTCAAATTTTGCAACTTGCTAAAATCAAACAAAATACAAAATGAAAGAAAAATAAATATGGATAGAATATATTCAAAAATAGGAAGCGCTCGTTCTATCCGTTGAACTACAGGGGCGGGATAAAGTGGGGATTATAAGACCATAGAGCGTCCCGAAAGTCAACTATAATCCCGATGGAGTCGGATTGGAGGTAGCTCGGGGTTGGATTGAATGGGTATGGCGTTGTGTGCTGTTTATGGGGGAAATTTCGGCTTTGGCGGGTTGTGGGGCTATTGGGCGGTTCTTGACCAGCGGTAGCCTACGCCGCGGATTGTTTCTATTAGTTGCGCTTTGTCGCCGAGTTTTTTTCTCAGTCCTACTATTTGGACGTCGATTGCCCTGTCTGTTACTGCGTAGCCGACTCCGTGGACGTAGTTGATTATTTCGTCGCGCGTGAATACTCGCCCTGTGGACGTCAGGAACATTTTTAGCAGGGCGAATTCGTTTGCCGTCAGTTGCAGGGGTTTGCCGTCGAGTTCCGCTTCGTGGTATTGCGGGCGCAGGGTTATCCCGTTGCGCGAGATTGTTTCGTTTTCGGAGGAGTCGGGTTCGCGCAGGCGGGCTTTTATTCTCGCTATCAGAACGCGCGGGCTGAAGGGTTTGGTCATGTAGTCGTCCGCGCCGTATTCCAGCCCGCTTACGATGTCCGATTCTTCTCCGCGGGCGGTCAGCATTATTATCGGAACTTGTTTCATCGCCGTGTCGGCGCGGTAGATTCGGCAGAAGTCCATTCCGTCCATTCCTGTCAGCATCAGGTCGAGGAGGATCAGGTCGAAATGTTCGCGTTCGAGGATTTTCAGCGCGTTTTCGCCCGAGTCCGTGCAGACGTATTCGTATCCGTTTTTGCGGAGGTTGAAGGCGATGAGTTCCGCGATGTTGTGTTCGTCTTCGACTATGAGAATTTTCTTTGCCATTTTTATGCGGATTTTAGGATTATCGTGAAAGTCGAGCCTTTGCCGACTTCGCTTTTGAGTTCGACTTTGCCCGAGTGGATAATCGCGATATGCTTTACGATTGCCAGCCCCAAGCCCGTTCCGCCGAGCGCCCTCGAGCGTCCTTTGTCGACGCGGTAGAAGCGTTCGAAGACGCGTTCGGCGTGTTCGGGGGCGATTCCCTGTCCGTTATCGCTTACGGAGATTCTCACGGTTTCGCCGTCGTCGGTGGCTGCGATTTTTACGTCGGAATTTTTTTTGCCGTATTTTATCGCGTTGCCGATTAGGTTGCTTACGGCGATGGTCAGGAGCATTTCGTCGCCGCGGACTTGCACGGAGTCGGGGCAGTCGGAAATTATGTCCATGCCGTTTTGTTCGGCGCGGGCTGCGTTGTTCGAGATTGCGGAGGCGATTACCGAAGCGATTTTTACTTTTTCGAAATTGCGCGAGATGATTTTCTCGGCGGAGTCGAGTTTTGTGAGCAGGAGCATATTGTCGACGAGCAGCGCGAGCTTGTCGCTTTCCGCCGAGATGATGTCGCATATATGCGCGCTTTCCTCGGGGGTGTCGGCGTCCTGTAGCGATTCCGCCGCGGCGCGCAGAGCCGTGAGGGGCGTTTTTAGCTCGTGCGAGGCGCCCGCGACGAACTCGCGCCGCAGGGTTTCCATTTCCTTGATTTTGGAGATGTCGTGCAGGGTGATGAGCGCGCGGGGGCGGCTCGACGCGTACGGGAGAATCGAGCTGGAGAGCGCGAAAGTCTTGCCCTCCGAAAGCTCGATTTCGCAATGCACGGGCTGTTTTTCGGCGAAAGTTTTGTCGATTGCTTCAATCAGATTTATGTTGCGGAAGAAGTCGGGGATTTTCGGTTTTTCCGCCTGCGATGGGAGTCTGAAAAGCTCGGCGGCGGCTTTGTTCATTCGCAACACCGTGCCGTCGTCGGCGCAGATGAAGACCGCGCCGTTCATGTGGGCGAAGATTTCGTCGAGCTCGCAGTTGCGCTTGTGCAGCGAGTTTATCCGCCTGCCGAGCTCTTCGGACATCGAGCGCATCGCGTCGGAGAGAATCCCGATTTCCTCGATATTGCAGCGCGCCATCGGCACGTCTTTGTTGCCCGACGCCAGAAGTTTTGCCGATCTCGTAAGCTCGCCAATCGGGCGGCAGATGCCGCGGGCTACGATTAGGCTTGCGATTATCGAGAGCGCAAGAGCCGCCGCCGAGAGCCCGAGAATTTCAAGCCCGAGCATTTGCTTTGCCTGCGCCAAGTCGGACATGGGTATTGAAATTCTGGCGCAGAAGGGGAACGAGCCGTCCGCGTTGGCTTTGCCCGCGGGGGTTGCGAGGTACAGCATTCGCGTTTTCAGCGTCTGCGAATAGCGGATATCGTGCGAGATTTTCCCCGCGAGAGCCTCGGCGATTTCCCTGCGTTTTAGGTGGTTTTGCATGCCCGCGCCGTCGCGGTCGGAGTCGAAGAAAACCGCGCCGTCCGCGCCGACGAGAGTCGCGCGCATATGGTTTTTGCCGCTGAATGCCGAGCAGACCCGCGCGGCTTCGGCGAGCTCGGTTTCCGTCCCGCCGCCGATTGCGTTTACGACCATTGCCGATACGTCCGAGAGCGTGCGGCGCAGGTTGCGCTTGTATACGCCCTCGAGCAGCGAATACGCGCTTATTCCTACAACCGCAGTTATCAATGCGCTCACGCCGAAAACCCCGACGAATACGCGCGTGTTTATCTTTGAAAATAGGCGTTTCATAAATCCGATTTTGTGGAATTTCGACAAGCTTTAAGTCTCAAAACGGCGGCTCGTCAACCGCAATTTCACACGCTAACACAATTCTAACTTGACGCAAACAAAAACCGAGCAAACGCGTGCGATTATATGCGCGTTGCCTGTAATAAAAAGCCGCGCGAAGGCGCGTGCGGGGAAAATCCCGAACGCAATTCTAACAAACGGCGAACGAAAACAAAATTACGGTGTGCGAAGATATGCGCATATTTCGGGGAACTCCCGAGATGCAAAACAAAAAAAATAAAAATGAACAGCAAACTCACAAGCATACTTCTGGCCGCGACCTTCGCGGTATCGCCGCTCCTGCACGCGCAGGACAAGGCAACACTCGACCTTCTCGTCGCAAAGGGCGTCATCACCCGCGCCGAAGCCGACGGGGTCTCCAAAAAAGCCGTACAGGTATCGGCTAAGGAAAAATCGACAAAGTCGATAAAAATTTCCGGACGCCTGCAGATGCAGTACGAAAACATAAACGTGGACGAAACGGTTGCGGGAGTCGAAAACTCGCTCGTTTCGCAGAACAACTTTTTGATGCGCCGAATCTTCCTCGGAATGAACGCCGACCTCGGTGCGGGCTGGTCTACGGAAATCGTGACCGACTTCATGTCCGACAAGACAAACTACATCGACAAGGCGGTCGTCACGAAGAAAGTCGATTGGGACTACCTGCAGGGCAAGCTTGCATTCGGATTCCAGAAGATTAACTTCGGTCTCGAGGAAAACACTTCTTCGGCGAAGATGGCGACAATCGAACGCTCTCTTGCCACCCGCTACTTCACCGAACCCGCCTCGTCCACGACGATGGGTATCGGCGCGCGCCACGTCGGCGTATTCTGGAGCGGAAAAATCCCGCAGGTCGACGGACTCGAATACTCGCTTTCGCTCACCAATTCGTACAGCAACAACGCGGGCAAGGCTCTCAACAACGCCAACGATTTGATGTACGCGGCGGGGGTATCCTACAAGGCGAACATCGACAAGGCTGCCGTGAAGGTCGGCTCGAACTTCGTCTACACGAACGGTCTCGACGTAAACAACGGCGGCAAACACCGCGACGCAGTTGGCGTCAACCCGTACATTACCTTCGCGTGGTCGGGTCTGACAGTCCAGAGCGACTTCCTGCTCGCCTCGGTTCAGGACGGCGGAATGGGCAACACCCAAAACGCCACCCCCATGGGCGTAAACGTCTCGGCGGAATATAAATTCGACATCGGCGAATTCGGGCAAATCGCCCCCGTAGTCCGCTACTCCTGGCTCGATACCGACGGCAGGGGCATAAAGATGGGCGACGCGGTAAGACGCTCCAACAGCGGCAAAACCTACAATGCGGGACAGAGCGTATACATCGGCGCGAACTGGTACATAATCGGCGACTCTCTGAAATTCCAGCTCGGCTACGAATGGGCGCAGCTTAACGACAACACCGCCCAGACCGTCGCCCAGCATTCGGAGGCGAACGCCGTCAGAGCCCAGATTCAGGTTCTCTTCTAACGATTCATAACGATACGGATAATATCAATCATAACAACCGTTCCGCGCCTTCGGGCGCGGGGCGTTCCGAAAAAAACAAACCTAAAAACATTCTCCAAAAAATCTAAAAATTTTTTCCTACCATGAAAAAAGCAATAGCAACAACCCTAAGTTTAATCGTTCTTGCGGCGGCGGGACTTTCCGCAGCCCCCGCGGGAGCCCAAAAAAACATCGTTCTCGACGGTTCGACGACTGTCGGCCCGATTGCCAAGGCGTTCTCCGACTATTATAAGGAAAAGAGCGGCGTCGGCGCGACAATCAGCGAATCCGGTAGCGGCAACGGCGTAAAGAGCCTCATCAACGGCGCGTGCGACATCGCGAATATGTCCCGCTTCATGAAAGAGTCCGAATTCAAGACCTGCGTCGAAAAAGGAATCCTGCCCGTCGCCCATGTCGTTGCGTTCGACGGCTTGGCGGTTGTCGTCAACCCCGCCAACAAAGTCTCGGCGTTGACCGACGCTCAGATTGCCGACATCTACACGGGTAAAATCACAAACTGGAAGCAGCTGGGCGGCGACGACGCGGAAATCGTCGTAATCTCCCGCGACACGAACAGCGGCACCTACGAAACGTTCAACGAACTTATCCTGCGCAAAAAGGCGGTAGTCAAGGGCGCGGAATACGTCGGCTCGAACGGGCAGGCAAAGACCCGCGTGGCTTCGACCAAAAACGCAATCGCCTACGTCGGTCTCGGCTTTGTCGACGACACGGTAAAGACCCTCTCGGTAGACGGAATTCTGCCCTCCGCCAAGACGATTGTCTCGGGCAAATACCCGATTGCAAGACCCCTGTTCATGTTCACCAACGGCTACCCGAAAATGGGTTCTGCGGTATACGACTTCGTAACGCTCCACCTCACCGAAGAGGGGCGCGAAATCGTCAAGGATTTGGGATACATTCCCGTTGTTCAATAATATAGCAAGAGTTGTAAGTATGGACACGATAACCGCCGAATCGGGACGCGCCCGCCGCAAGGGGGCGCTGATAATGGACAGGCACAGTTGCGCCGCGAAGATGCTGTTGGGCAAACTCGGGCGCGGGTTGCTGCTGTGCATTACGGCAGTCCCGACGGCGGCGGTCGTTTTTATCCTGTTCTTTATATTCAGGGAGGCTCTCCCGTTTTTCGAGAATTTCGCGAACGTCCGCGAGTTCTTCACGAGCACGAACTGGGCGCCGTCGCGCGAGGGCGACCCGCATTTCGGCTCGCTTTCGATTTTATACGGAACTTTGATGGTGACGGTCGGCTCGTGCGCAGTGGCAGTGCCGCTGGGGATTGTCGCGGCAATCGCGCTCAGCGAAATCGTAAGCGCGCGGCTTGCGCGCATCTTCCGCCCCGTCGTCGAACTTTTTGCGGCGATTCCGTCGGTCGCGTACGGATTTTTCGCGATGGCGGTTTTCGCCCCGCTTTTGCAGAGCCGCGGCGGGATTATGATTGCGGTTTTGATTGCCCTCGTCGGGCTGCCGATAGCGCTCGTCGGCGGAATTCCCGTCGCCGAGGCGGTTTCGTCGCGCCTGTTTTCGAAGGCGTCGGGGGGCGTGAATGTCGCGATGCGCATAGCGGTTTCGGGAATTTTTTGCGGGGCGGTTTTGTACGCGGCATACGCGGTTTCGGGCGTCGAGATTTCGAGCGGAACGAACGCCTTCAACGCCTCGGTAATACTGGCGATAATGGCGCTGCCGACAATCGTCAGCATTTCGCAGGACGCCCTGTCGTCTGTCGGGCGCGATATGCGCGAGGGCTCGCTCGCACTCGGGGCGACGCGCTTCGAGACTGTCTTCAAGGTAATTTTGCCGTGCGCGAAAAGCGGAATAGCCGTTGCCGTGATACTCGGGTTTATGCGCGTAATCGGCGAGACGATGGTCGTTTGGATGGCGTCGGGCAATTCGCTGAAAATCCCCGAACCGTTTTACAATTTCTTCGAGCCCGTGCGCACGCTTACGGCGACAATCGCGGGCGAAATGGGCGAAGCCGACCAGACGACCGGCTCGGCGCGCTACCACGTTTTGTTTGCAATGAGCCTTTGCCTGCTGCTTTCGGGAATGGGGCTTAACTATCTCAGCCAGCGCATAGTCTCGCGCGGAAAGTCGGGAAAATGAAAACATCTACGAGAAAGATTTTGGACAAGTCGTTCAGCGCGCTCGCGCTTTCGTCAATGGCGATAATGGGGGCGGTTGCGGTCGCGTTCCTCGCCCCGATTATAATAAAGGGCGCGGGGGCGGTATACTTCGACGCAACGGTCGAACACTTCAAATTTATGCGCGAAGTTCTGGACAGGGGCTCGGAAAGCGAGCTTGCGCAAATGGTGTCGCGCTCCGACGCCGCGCGCGAAAAACTCTATTCGCTTATGCGCGCGTACGAGTCGCCCGCCGACTTCGCCGAACTGTCGGGGAAAATCGCGGCGGCGAGAAACGACGCCTTCGCAAAAGCCGCGGCGCAGTCGCAGTCGTTTATAAAAATACTCGACGAAAATAGGGGCGCGGCAGCCGCTCCGATAATAAAGGCGGAGGGCGAAAAGCTCTTTGCTCCGTACGGCAGGCTCGTCGCCGATTCCGCAAAACACCCCAGCCCCGCAATGGCGGAGTTTTTGGCGGGCGAGCGCGAAACACTCCAAAAGGCGGTTCGCGGATTTACCGCAAAGCTCGGGGAAATCCGCAAACTTAGCGTCCTCGAAAAGGGGCGCATACGCCGCGAACTCCCCGCGTCCGCGCTTGCGGCGGTCGCCGACGCCTCCGAAAGGGCGGCGCAGTCCAACGCCGCGTATGCCGCATTCAAAACGGGCGTCGCCGAGCTTCTCGGGCCGATGACCGCCGCCGAAAAGGAGTCCGCAAAAATGATGCGCCGCAGGTTCGGGCAGACCCGAATGGACAACGCCGTAAAGGTTCTCGACGAATCCGTTTTGCACATACGCATTATGTCCGCCGACGCCCAAGGCCGCCAGACGAGCGAAAGCGTCGATGTCCGCGAGCACTTCAAGGGCACGCCGCTTGCCGAAATGGCGGAGTGCGCCCAAAAGAATCTATCCGCGATGATGCAGCCGCGCCACACTTTTTACTGGGGATTTTTCTACGACAGCCCGTACGATTCCAACATATTCGGCGGAATCTTCCCGATGATTTTGGGGACTTTTTATCTGACGGCGGGGGCGATGATTTTCGCCGCGCCGCTGGGAATCATCGCCGCGATATATTTTTCGGAATACGCCAAAAACGGGAGGGTCGTGAACTTTCTCAGAATGTGCGTGGGCACGCTCGCGGGCGTTCCGTCGATTGTCTTCGGGCTTTTCGGGCTGGCGTTTTTGATAAACACGGTGAAAGTTTCGGAGAGTAAGAGCGTCTTGGCGGGCTCGATAACGCTCGCGCTGCTGATTTTGCCGACGATTATCCGCTCCTGCGAGGAAGCTCTCAAAACCGTCCCCAATTCGTACCGCGAGGCGGCTCTCGGGCTGGGGGCGGGCAAGTGGAGGGCGATATGCACGGTAATCCTGCCCGCCGCGCTTCCTTCGATGCTCACGGGCATAATAATTTCGATGGGCAGAGCCGCGGGCGAAACCGCCCCCATTATCTTTACAGCGGCGACGAGTACGGGGGCGGCTCTCGCGCTCGGCGACGTATTCACTCAGGCGACCCCCGCGCTGCCGTGGAACATCTACAACATTTGTTCCGAGCACGAAATGGCTGACAAAATCGTACACGTCCAATACGGAATGGTTTTGACGCTTATTGCGATTGTGCTCGCGCTCAATTCGGTCGCGATAGTGGTTCGCGACAGGCTCGGGCGGAAACTCAGGGGCTGATTTTTTTCAAACGTATCAAATGAATCAAATATTGGAAACAGACAAAATGACCGAAGTAAAACGGGAATCCGCAAGGCAAAACGCCGCTCCGCAAACCGACGACATCGCGGTTGTGGCGGACAAATTTTCGGTGTACTACAACAACGGAAAGTTTCAGGCGGTAAAGGAAGTGTCGATGGGCTTGCACCGCGGCGAGGTAACCGCGATAATCGGCCCGAGCGGCTGCGGCAAGAGCACGTTCCTGCGCTGCATCAACCGAATGAACGACCTCGTCGACGGCTGTTCGACATCGGGGCTTTTGGCAATCGACGGCGTGGACATCTACCACCCGAGGCTCGACGTTGTCGAGCTGCGCCGCAGAATCGGAATGGTCTTCCAGCGTCCGAATCCGTTCCCGAAAAGTATATACGACAACGTCGCGTACGGCCCCAGACTCGTCGGCGGAATCGGCAGGGCGGAGCTCGACGACATCGTCGAAACGTCGCTGCGGCGCGCCGCGCTTTGGGACGAAGTCAAGGACAGGCTTTCGAACAACGCGCTGGGAATGTCGGGCGGGCAGCAGCAGAGGCTTTGCATAGCCCGCGCCTTGGCGATGCGCCCCGAAGTTTTGCTGATGGACGAGCCGTGCAGCGCGCTCGACCCAAAGTCGACCTCGCGAATCGAGGACTTGATTGACGAGCTTTCGGGCGAATACACAATCGCAATCGTAACCCACAACATGCAGCAGGCGGCGCGCGTTTCGGACTATACCGCGTTTTTCTACGAGGGCAGGCTCGTCGAATTCGACAAGACAAAGCAGATGTTTACGAATCCGAAAATGAAACAGACAAACGACTACATCACTGGGAGGTTCGGCTAAGATGAACGCACATTTGGTAAAGGATTTGGAGCGGCTGAAGGCGCAGATACTGCGCGTTGCGGCGGCGGTGGAGGAGAACGTGCGCAAGAGCGTCAGGGCTTTGCGCGAGCTTTCGCAGGAGCACGCCGCGGACGTCGTCTTCAACGACAAGAAAATCGACGAAATGGAGGTCGAGACGGAGGAGGAGTGCCTTAAAATTCTCGCGCTCCACCAGCCCGTGGCGAGCGACCTGCGCTTCGTGATAACCGTGCTGAAAGTCAACAACGAGCTCGAGCACATCGGCGACATGGCGGTGAACATCTCGCGCCGCGTGCCGTTTCTGCTCGAGGGCGGAAGAGTGCCGATACCGTTCGACATCGACAATATGACCTCCCGCACGGTCTATATGTTAAAAAGCAGCATCGACGCCTTTTTGAAGGGCGACGAGCGGCTCGCCGTCGGCGTCTGCGCGGACGACTCCATTGTGGACGAGGAAAACCGCAAGTGCTACGGCAACGTCGGGCGCGGAATTGCGGAAAATCCGCACGCGGCGATGGTCTACATAAACTATCTGCTCGTCTCCAAGTCGCTCGAGCGAATCGCCGACCTTTGCACGAACATAGCCGAGGACATAATCTATATGAAGCGCAGCCTGATTGTCCGCCACAATCTGGACGAGGCTCTCGAGATCATAAAGCGCGATTCCAGTTCCGACGCGCAATAGCAAAAATCGAAGAGGGCGTCTGTTGACGCCCTCCCGATATTGCCGATATTTTACCTATTAACAAAGAATTTCGGTCTCCCGAACTTCCTTGCCCCAATCGACACTGGGGCGGAAAAAAAAGTTCCGTTTTTGCCTCCCGAATTTTGTTGCGCGCGCCTTCGGAGTTGTTCTATATTGACTCAACAAGAAGGCTAATTTGTATGCAAAACGGAATAACCGAATTTAGCGAAGAGTCGCATTTAAAAGGGAATAAGTATTTTAGGGTTGTGCACGGCAAGACGGACAAGTCGCGTTGCGTCGGGTTGCACAAACACGGATTTGTTGAAGTTTTGTGGATTCGCGACGGCGAGGGAATGCTGATTGCAGGCGGCAGGGAGCGGTATTTCCAAAAACACCTGCTGTTCATTTCGCGCCCGTACGAAGTCCACGTCATCGAGCCCGCGAAAAACTCCGTGATAGATTTTTCGTATGTGGCGATAAACAGGGAGGTCGTCGCCGATTTTACGCGCGACGTTCTGGCGGAGGAGGACGCGGCGTTTCGTGAAAAGTTTTCGGGAATGTCGCTTAAGCTTTCGTCGTTCGAGACTGCGTTTCTCGACCGCGCGGCGTCGGAGCTCGTCTGGCAGAACGACTCGCGCGTGGCGATATACCGCTTCCTGCTGAATTTGTATTGGCAGATAAAAAATACGTTCGCCTCCGCGCTCCCAGGCAATATGCCCGAGTGGCTCGCGGACGCCTGCCAGCGCATACGCAACCCCGAAAATCTATCGCTGGGGCTCGAGAAATTCCGCGAGATTTGCGGCAAGGATATGTCGTACATCAACAGGGCGATGCGCAAATATCTGAATTGCACGCCCACCGAATACATCAACGGCGCGCGGCTTAGCTATGCAAAGTGGCTGCTGGCGACTTCGTCGTTTTCGACGGGCGAAATTTCGGAAGTCTGCGGATTTTCCGACCTGCCGTATTTTTGCAGAAAGTTCAAGGAGGCGTTCGACATCACCCCGAGCGCGTACCGCTCGCTCAACTCCGAGCCATCGCATTTGGAAAAATAGCCGCGCCCGCTTTTTTTTGAAACTTTTTTTCTTTCGATACGTTTAACCGAAAATAACCGCAAACTTATATATATAGGAGGATAGAATTTGAAAATTTCCGGAAAATTTCCGCGCACTCTCGTTGCTCTGTGCGCATTGGGCGTCGCGGCGGGCGGCGCGTACTATTTCTTTTTCGGCGAATCCGAAAAGCCCGTAGACTACCGAACCGCCGCCGTAGAAAAGCGCGACATACGCCTTACAATCGACGCCACGGGGACTGTCGAACCCGAGGACTTGGTGAATGTCGGCGCGCGCGTTTCGGGCGAAATCATATCGTTCGGCAAGGACAAGAACGGCAAGGAGGTCGACTACGGCTCGGAGATTTCCGAAGGGTCGATTATCGCGCTAATCGACGACGAAATCCAGAAGTCCAACCTTTTGCAGGCGGAGGCGAATCTCGAAAAGGCGCGCGCTTCGCAAAAGCAGGCGCAGGCAAACCTGACGGTTGCCGAGGCGAACCTGCGGCAGGCGGAGCGCAACTGGAAGAGGGCGAAAGCTATAGGCGTCTCGGAGGCGCTGTCGCAGGCTTCGTACGACACCTACCTTTCGGCGTGGGAGTCGGCAGTCGCGCAAATAGAAGTCGCCAAGGCGCAGATTTTGCAGGCGGACGCGACGGTCGTTTCGAACGAGGCGGACGTCAAGCTCGCGCGGCGCAACCTTTCGTACTGCGTAATTAAAGCGCCCGTAGACGGGGTCGTCATCGACAGAATCGTGAGCGTCGGGCAGACGGTTGTCTCGAGCATGAACGCAAGCTCGCTTTTCCTCATCGCAAAGGATTTGAAGAAAATGGAGGTCTGGGCGTCGGTCAACGAGGCCGACATCGCCAAGATTTACGCGGGGCAGGAAGTCGAATTTACGGTCGACGCCTATTCGGGCGAAAAGTTCAGGGGCAAAGTCAACCGCGTGCGCCTCAATGCCACGATGTCCCAAAACGTCGTAACCTACATAGTGGAAGTCTCTACGGACAATTCCGACGGCAAGCTGCTCCCGTACCTTACGGCGAACCTCAGTTTTATCGTCGAAAACCGCACGGGCGTTCTCGCAGTCCCGACCTCCGCGCTGCGCTGGTCGCCCGCGCCGTCCATGGTTGCCGAAGGTTTTTCCGCTCAGCCGCCCGAGGACAAACGCCTCCTGTGGGTCTTGGCGGACGGCGGAAAAGTCCGCCCGATTGCCGTCGAAACGGGGCTCAACGACGGCGCGTACGTTCAGGTGTCTTCGCCCGAAATCTCCGAGGGCACGAACGTAGTGGTCGGCGGGGAAATCGCGGTGGCAAAAAAGGCCTCCGCCGACAACCCGTTTATGCCCAAAATGCCCAAGCGCAAAAGGCCGTAGAAAGGCGCACGGATATGGGGCTTATAGATTTAAAGGACATTCACAAAACCTACTTTATGGGCGACATCAGCCTGCCCGTATTGAAGGGGATAAACCTGACCGTCGAGCGCGGCGATATGGTTGCGCTCACGGGGGCGTCGGGGTCGGGCAAGAGTACGCTGATGAACATACTCGGGTGTCTGGACAGGCCGACTTCGGGCGAATACTGGCTCGACGGTGCGGAAATTTCGCGGCTTTCGAACGACGGGCGCGCCGACGTGCGCAACCGAAAAATAGGGTTCGTCTTCCAGAACTTCAATTTGCTCCCGCGCACTTCCGCGCTCGAGAACGTCATAATGCCGCTCGGATACACGGCAAGCCACCTGTCGGAGAAGCAGATGGTCGAGCGCGGCAAGCAGATGCTCGAGCGCGTCGGGCTCGCCGACAGAATGGACCACGAGCCGTCTCGGCTCTCGGGCGGGCAGCAGCAGCGCGTCGCGATAGCCCGCGCGCTCGTCAACAGCCCGCGCATACTTTTCGCCGACGAGCCCACGGGCAATCTCGACACGAAAATGAGCGACGAAATTCTCGGGATTTTCAGGGAAATCAACGAAAAAGAGGGCGTAACCATAGTGCTCGTCACCCACGAGCCCGACGTTGCAAACAGCGCAAAGCGCATAGTAAAACTCGTGGACGGTGAAATAGCGTCGGATACGGTAATCGGAAAATGAAAAAATTTCGCGTAATAAAATGGGCTTTGAAGTCGATAGCCCGCAATCCCACCCGAACGTTTTTGACGACGCTCGGGATAGTCATCGGCATCGCGGCGGTAATCGCCGTTATCGAAATCGGCAACGGCGCGCAGGTTTCGCTTGAAAACAATTTCGCCGAAATGGGCGTAAACACCATACGCGTCTGGCCGGGGCCCGTCACCCGCAGCGGGATAAACTCGGGTTCGGGCTCGTGGGCGACTCTTACGGTTGCCGACACCCGCGCGATTATGAAGGACTGCCCGACGGTCGTCGCGATTTCCCCCCAGCTTTCGGTGCGCGGGCAGCTGATTTACGGCAACAAAAACTGGCGTCCGTTCAACATCAGCGGCGGAAACGAAAAGCTTGCGGAAATCACGAGCTGGAAGATTCAGGACGGCGAGCCGATTTCCGAAATGCACGTCGCGCGCGCGTCGAAAGTCTGCCTTGTCGGACAGACGATTGTGCGCGAGCTCTTCGACGGGCAGAACCCCGTCGGCAAGGATTTGCGGATTCAGAACGTCGTGTTCAAGGTAATCGGCGTGCTGAAGTCGAGGGGCGCGAATATGATGGGTATGGATATGGACGACTGCGTGATTATGCCGTGGACTACGATGAAGTCGCGGCTCAAGGGCGCTGGGCAGACGTCGCTCAGCGCGGCGGGCACGACTACCGATACCTCGACGAGCTCGACGACCTCCGCCTCCGACATCTATACGAGCGGCGTGAGCCTCTACCCCAAGGCGTACAACACAATCCCGCCCGTGCGCTTTGCCAACATCGACAGTATGATAATGTCCGTCGCCCACCCCGACGACGTTTCGGAGACAATCGAAAAAGTCTCCGCCATTTTGCGCGACACCCACAAACTCGGCGACGCCGACGACGACTTCCGCATAAGGTCGATGGCGGAGTTCGCCGAAACCCTCAAAAAGCAGACCGAGAGCGTGACGAAGCTTCTGATGTGCGTGGCGTTCGTGTCGCTGCTTGTCGGGGGCGTCGGGATTATGAACATAATGCTCGTTTCGGTGACGGAACGCACGCGCGAGATTGGGCTGCGAATGGCGGTCGGCGCGCGGGCGGGCGACATTCTGCGGCAGTTTTTGGTCGAGTCGATTGTCATCTGCATATTCGGCGGGATAATCGGAATCGCGCTCGGGCACGGGCTTTCGATGTTCATGGCGGCGAAGATGGGCTGGTCTACGGCGATTTCCTACTACGCGATATGCCTTTCGGTGGGCGTCTCCGCGCTCGTGGGCGTGCTCTTCGGATATTACCCCGCGTGGAAGGCGGCGCGCCTCGACCCGATTGAAGCGTTAAGATACGAATGATTTTTATGCAGAATATGAAAAGGATTTTTTTGACGATTACCGCCACCGCCGCACTCTGCGGTTGCGCGGTCGGCCCCGATTTCGAATCTCCCGAGGAAAAACTCTCCGAAAACTGGAACGCGCGGCTCGGCGACGGGCGCGGCGCGGCGGTCTCGGACGAAGAGCTCGCGCAGTGGTGGGAGCTTTTCGGCGACCCCGAGCTGACCTCCCTTATCTCCCGCGCGTTCGACGGCAATCTGTCGATAGAAACCGCCGCGGAGAAAATCGCGCAGGCGCGCTCGACACTCGGGATAACCCAAAGCGGGCTCTTCCCGACGCTCGACGTTAACGCGAAAATGAGCGAGAGGGGCAAGCCGATAGACACCTCGAGCACGTCCTACGGAATGGGTGCAACCGCCGCTTGGGAAATCGACATTTTCGGCGGCACGCGCCGCTCGATTGAATCCGCCGCAGCCGACTACAAAGCCGCGCTCGCGGACGGGGCGGCGGCGAGGATAGCGGTCGCCGCGGAAGTCGCGCAGAACTATTTTACGTACAGGAGTCTCCAGCAGGAAATCGCGATAACCAAGAGCAATCTCGAGACCCAAAAGAGCACCTACCGCGTAACCCAACGCCGCCAGAAGTCGGGCTTCGTCTCGCGGCTGGATACCGTTCGGGCGGCGGCGCAGGTCGAAAACACAATGGCGCAGATTCCCGAGCTTGAAAGCCAGCTCGAGCGCACGCGCCACGCCTTGGAATACCTGCTCGGGCTGAAGACGGGCGAACTCGCGAAGGAGCTCGAAACCGTCGGCGATTTGCCCAAGCTCGAAAGATACGTCCCCGCGTCCGTTCCCGCAAAACTGCTCGAACGCCGCCCCGACATCATCTCCGCCGAGTACAAACTCCACGCCGCGACTGCGAAAATCGGCACGGCACGCGCCGACTACTACCCGAAGTTTTCGATTACCGGCAACATTTCGTACGAAGCCCCGAAAATCGGCAACATCGTCCAGAACCAATACGGCAGCTGGTCGGTCGGCCCGAGCATGACGTGGAACATCTTTCAGGCGGGCAAGACCGTCTACAACGTCGAGCTGCAGGAATCGCTCACGCGCGCGGCGGGCGTAAACTGGCGCGACAAAGTCCTGACCGCCGTAAAGGAAGTCGAGGACGCGCTCGTGTCCGCCGAAAAGGAGCGCGAGAAAATCGGGTATCTCACTTCGATAGTCGCGAACTACCGCAAGGCGTTCGAGTATTCGCGCGAGCTTTACGAGCAGGGGGAAATCGAATTCATCGATTTGCTCGAGGCGCAGAGGTCGATGTTGTCGTCGGAGCGCACGCAGGTCGTCGCCCGCAAGAATTTCGTCAACTACATAGTATCTTTGTATAAATCGCTCGGCGGCGGCTGGACGGAAGAAGCCGAAAACGGCGCGGAAAACAAAGACGCCGACGCATAGTCGGCGCGCCCGCTTGCGGAATTTTTTTTGAGCGGGGCGGGGCTTTCGGGCGGAAAAGTCGGCGGCGGAGTTTCGCATACGAACTCGGCGGAAACGTGCGAAAGCTTACAGTCGCGCTCCCGCCAAGTTCGCCGTTAAGACTCCGTTATCCCCTCCTTTTTTGCGGTCGGCGGGTTTGGCTGCGTCTTAAAATCTTGACGTTGCTTGCCCCCGCCCGCAAAATTCGTTTTTATTTATGAGAAAGCTTTTGAGATTTTACATTTACCTGAAGCCGTGTCTTCCGCAGCTTATCGCCGCGATTATTTTCGGCGCGCTCTTCGGCGCGTGCAGCGGCTTCGGTATGCCCGTCATTTTCGACAAGGTATTGCGCCAGATATTTATGGATCAGGGCTCTTCGCCGCGCTCGACTTGGTATATTATCGGCGTGGCAATGCTCCTGCCGACGATTTTCGCGCTCAGGGCGATATTCGGCTATCTCAGCGGCTATCTGATGACCTATTCGTCGCTCGAAGTTCTTCGGCGTCTGAAGCAGCACATCTTCAACCGCATACAAAGCTACCCCGTCGCCTTCTTCGACAAATTCACAACGGGCGACCTTCTCACGCGTCTCACCAACGACACCGCCGCCGTCCAGACCGTCCTGCTTTCGTTCTCGTCGGAAGTTTTCCGCCAACCGCTTCAGGTCATCGGCGCGTTGGGCTTTCTGCTCTATCTCTGCTTCACAAAGGGGCAGGTCATCGTACTTTTGATATTTTTCGCCGCCGTGCCGTTTTGCATTTTGCCCGTCCAGATGATTCGCAAAAACATGAAGCGTTTTGCGGGCAAGGCACAGATGTGGTTGAGCGAAATGGCGCAGCTTTTCGGCGAAAACCTCGACGCCGTGCACGAAGTCAGAGTCTTCAATCTGCAGGAGTCGCAAAAACAGAAGTTCGAAAAACTGAACGCCGACTTCAAAATATTCTCGCTGAAAATGGCAAAGTACGAGCTAATGCAGCAGCCGTTTATGGAATTCCTCGCCGCGACGATGGTATCGCTCACGTTCGTGTATTCGTACTTCGCGGGCATCGACTTCCCGACGTTTTCGGCAATCGGCATCGCTCTGTATTTTACGATAGACCCGATAAAAAGGGTCGTTAGAATGTCGACGGACTTCATCAAGGTAATGCCGCTCGTTGACAGAATTTGCGACATACTCGACTACGTTTCGACAGTCCCCGAGCCCGAAAATCCCGTAAAGCTGCCGCCCGTCCACGGCGAGATTTCCTTCAAAAACGTCGATTTCGCCTACAAGGACAAAATCGTTTTGAAGGACGCGACGATAACGATTCCCGCGGGCACGAGCTGCGCGCTCGTTGGCGAGAGCGGGGCGGGGAAGAGCACCTTCGCGAAGCTCGCAATGCGCCTTTACGACCCGACTAGCGGGGTAATCGAGCTTGACGGAATCGACCTTCGCAAAATCAGCCAGAGCGATTTTGTCGCCAATCTCGGGAGCGTCCCGCAATACCCCGTGCTTTTCAACGACACAATCTACAACAACATACTTCTCGCGCGCCCCGACGCCACCAAGGAGGAAATCGAGGCGGCGGCGAAAATGGCATACGCGCACGAATTCATTTTGGAGCTTGAAAACGGCTACGATACGGTAGTCGGCGAGCGCGGCGACAGGCTTTCGGGTGGGCAGAAGCAGAGAATCGCGCTGGCGAGAGTCTTTTTGAAAAATCCGCCGCTCTTGGTGCTCGACGAGGCAACCTCGGCGCTCGACGTAAACAGCGAGGCGTTCATTCAAAAGGCGGTGGACACGCTGATGAAAGACCGCACGATGCTGGTAATCGCCCACCGATTCAGCACGATAAAGAACGTCCAAAAGATAATAGTTTTCGAGGACGGGCGGATTCTGGACTTCGGCACGCACGACGAGCTTATGCAGCGGTGCCCGACCTATGTAAGACTCTACGAACGTCAGGTTTCGAGAATCGACAAATAATTTCCAATGCCGCCCGAAATTTTCGCGGGCGGCATTTTTTTTCGGAACGTATTTGTCCGCAATTTGTAATTGTAAAAAATCCGAATATACTTTTTATAATAAATAGGAAAAAAATGGGCGGAATCCCCGCCGAAAATTTTAGCAAAGACACCCAATGAAAGTCGCAATACTCGCAGGCGGACTCGGTTCGAGACTCGGGGAGGAGACAACCGTCCGCCCCAAGCCGATGGTCGAAATCGGGGGCAAGCCGATTCTCTGGCACATAATGAAAATTTATTCGCACTACGGATTCAACGAATTCATAGTAATGTGCGGATACAAGGGCGAGTACATCAAGGACTACTTCCTCAACTACCGCTACAATACGTCGGACATCACCGTCGATTTGTCCGACAATTCCGTCTGCGTCCACAAAAACCGCACCGAGCCGTGGAAAATCACGCTCTGCGACACAGGGGCGAACACGCTCACGGGCGGGCGAATCGCGCAGATAAAAAAATACATAGGCGACGAGCCGTTTATGCTCACATACGGCGACGGCGTTGCGGACATCGACATTCCCGCGCTAATCGACTTCCACCGCAAGTCGGGGAAAATCGCGACCCTCACGGCGGTGCGCCCGACGGCGCGCTTCGGCGTCTTGCACATCGAAAAGGACGGCGGGGTTTCGGAATTCGTCGAAAAGCCCGAAGCGACGGAATCGTGGATTAACGGCGGATTCTTCGTGCTCGAGCCCGAAGTCTTCGACTATATCCCCGACTCTCCGAACACGATTTGGGAGCGCGAGCCGCTTATGAAGCTCGCGGCAAACGGGCAGCTCAACGCCTTCGCGCATTCGGGCTTCTGGCGTCCGATGGATATGCTCAAGGACAAAAAGGATTTGAACGAACTGTGGGACGCAGGCCGCGCCCCGTGGAAAATTTGGGAGTAGACGGCAGTGCCTTTCGAAAATATTTTTTGCGGAAAGAGGGTGCTCATAACGGGGCACGCGGGGTTCAAGGGTTCGTGGCTGACGCTTTGGCTCGATTCGCGCGGCGCGAAGGTCGGCGGATATTCGCTCGTGCCCGATACCGAATTTACGGCGTACCGCGAAATGCACGTCGGCGGTCTGCTCGCCGCCGAGTGTATCGCCGACATACGCGACAGTGAAAAACTCGAATCGTTTTTCGCCGACTTCCAGCCCGAGTTCGTCTTCCACCTCGCAGCCCAGCCGCTCGTGCGCCTTTCGTATTCCGAGCCCAAGCTCACCTACGAAACCAACGTAATCGGCACGCTCAACGTGCTCGAGGCGGCTCGCAAGTGCGGGAGCGTCCGCGCATTCGTAAACGTCACCACCGACAAGTGCTACGAAAATCCCGAAACGGGGCGGCCGTGCGTCGAAGACGACCCGATGGGCGGCTACGATATGTATTCGTCGTCGAAAGGCTGCTCGGAAATCCTCACCTCTTCGTACAGACGCTCGTTTTTGGCGGACGGAAAGCCGTTTGCGCTGGCGTCGGCGAGGGCGGGCAACGTAATCGGCGGCGGCGACTGGTCGCCCGACAGGCTCGTGCCCGACTGCGTGCGCGCGCTTTCGCGCGGACAAGCCGCGCCCGTTCGCAATCCCGATTCGGTTCGTCCGTGGCAGCACGTCCTCGAGCCGCTCGCGGGCTATATGCGTCTCGCCCAGCGGCTGCGGCAGTCGCCCGCCGAATTTTCGGGCGGCTTCAATTTCGGCCCCGATTCGTCGGCGATTCTGAAAGTCGGCGACATCGTAAAAATACTCGTGGACGTTTGGGGGAACGGAAAGAGCGAGCTTAGGCGCGAGCAAAACGCCCCGCACGAAGCCAAGCTGCTTTCGCTCGACATTCGCAAGGCGGACAAAATGCTCGGTGTGCGCCCCGTTATGGACGCTGCGGGGGCGGTATCCGCAACGGCTGCGTGGTACAAGGCGTTCTACGCGGGCGGGGGCGATATGCGCAAATTTTCGCTCGGGCAAATCGCGGACTTCTGCAAAGCCGCCGCCGCAAAAAACATCGAATGGAGTTTATAGTTATGCACGAAGATTTGAGAGAAAAAGCCAAACTCGCCGCGCTCGAATATTTGAGGGCGGTCGAAAAAGACACCCCGCCGCGCTCGTACATTCCGCCGTCGGGCAAGAAAATCGGTGCGGAGGAGCTTGCCGCGATGATAGACGCGTCGCTCGACATGTGGCTTACGGCGGGCAGATTCAACGACGAGTTCGAGGCTGCTTTCGCGAAAAAACTCGGCGTGAAGTTCGCGCTTTCGACGAACTCGGGTTCGAGCGCAAACCTGCTCGCGCTTTCCGCGCTGACCTCCCCAAAACTCGGCGAACGCGCGCTCAAAAGGGGCGACGAGGTAATCGCGGTCGCCGCGGGCTTCCCCACGACGGTCAATCCGATTTTCCAAAACGGCTTGGTTCCCGTGTTCGTCGATTGCGACCCGCAGACCTACAATATCCGCGCGGATAAAATCGAGGAGGCAATCTCGCCGAAGACCAAGGCAATTTTCATCGCTCACACGCTCGGCAATCCGTTCGACCTCGACACCATTTCCGAAATCTGCCGCAAGCACAATCTCTGGCTGATTGAGGACTCCTGCGACGCGCTCGGGGCGAAGTACAAGGGCAAGTACGCGGGCACATACGGGCACATCGGCACATTCAGCTTCTACCCCGCCCACCACATCACAATGGGAGAGGGCGGCGCGGTCGTCACGAACGACCCCGTTTTGCACAAAATAATCCTCTCGTTCCGCGACTGGGGGCGCGATTGCTGGTGCAAACCCGGCCGCGACGACACATGCAAAAACCGCTTCAAATTAAAGCGCGGCAACCTGCCCGCGGGCTACGACCACAAATACACCTACTCGCACATCGGCTACAATCTCAAGATTACCGACTGGCAGGCGGCTGTCGGCGTCGAGCAGCTCAAGAAGCTCGATTCGTTCATCGAGCGCAGGACGCAAAACGCGCACTATCTGCTCGAAAATCTCGCCGACCTGCAAAAGTACCTGATTCTCCCGAAGACTTCGCCCGACGCCGATCCGTCGTGGTTCGGCTTCCTCATATCCGTCGCGCCCGACGCGCCGTTCGGCAAGCAGGAGCTCGTCGAATACCTCGAGGCGAACGGGGTCGGGACGCGCCAGCTTTTTGCGGGCAACATTCTGCGCCAGCCGATGATTACCGACGCGGACGTCGAACTGCGAATCGGCGCGGGGGGTCTGCGCAACTCTCGCGAACTTGGCGAGGCGGACTACGCGCAGCTTGCGGGCACGGAATTTATAATGAACAATTCGTTCTGGGTGGGGTGCTTCCCCGCGCTCGGCGAACGCGAACTTTCGAAAACCGTTGCGACAATCCGCGAATTTGCGGTGTCGAAATCCAAATGAAGAAAATCCTTTTGACAGGCGGAAGCGGCTTTATCGGGCGCAATTTGCGCGAAAGTTTTCTTTCGGGCAAATACGAAATCTGCGCCCCGACCCACGCGCAGCTCGATTTGACGGACACGCGGGCGGCGGACGAATTTTTCGCGAAAAACTCCTTCGACTGCGTCCTGCACGCTGGCGTGAAACCTGGCCACAGAAACGCCAAGGACAAGTCCGACCTGCTGTATTCCAACCTGAGAATGTTCGAAAACCTCGAG
This sequence comes from Opitutia bacterium UBA6410, assembly GCA_002437405.1. Lineage (GTDB taxonomy): Bacteria > Verrucomicrobiota > Verrucomicrobiia > Opitutales > Intestinicryptomonadaceae > Merdousia. Next base: position 29,720 of record DJPO01000114.1, read on the forward strand.
CGCAACCGCGGCTCGTTCGGCAAACTTCTGAACTTCGGCTCGGGCGCGGTCTACGACCAGTCCGCCGACATAACCGCCGCGCTCGAGTCGGAAATTTTCGCGCGAATGCCCGCCGACGAGCACGGCTTTTGCAAATACACCGTCGAAAAAATCCTGCGCAACACGCCCGATTTCACCGACCTGATTATTTTCGGAATATTCGGCAAATACGAGGACTGGGAAATCCGCTTCATCTCCAACGCCGTTTGCAAGGCGGTGCACGGGCTGCCGATTACCCTGCGGCAAAACCGCCGCTTCAGCTATCTCGACGTCGACGACCTGCCCGCGATTCTCGAATTTTTCATCGAAAATCCGATGCAGCACAAGGCGTACAACATCGTCCCGAACGGATACGTCGAGCTTGCGGACATCGCGCGGAAAGTCGCGCAAATCGGGGGCGTGGAGGTGAAAATCGCCGCCGACGGCTACGGCAACGACTATTACGGCAACAACTCCCGCCTGCTCGCGGAATTCCCGTCCGCGCGTTTCACGCAAATCGACGAGTCGATACGCAAGCTGTTTAGCTACTATTCGAAGAACATTTCCGCCATAGACAAGGCGCTGCTATTTAACGACAAATAAAAACACAATGAACCAACTTGAACGAAAAATGTGCGACACCCTGAAGGAGCTCGGGGAAGAATACAACGTAATCGGCATAAAGGCCGAATTCGAGGCCGAAGGCACGCGCCTCGAGGAGGCTCTGCGCCTCAAGGAAATCGTCACGAAAGCGGGGCTTGACTTGACGATAAAAATAGGCGGCTGCGAAGCCGTAAAGGATATGTTCGACGCCAAGACAATCGGCTGCGGCGCAATCGTCGGCCCGATGATAGAAACGGCGTACGCGATGAAAAAATACGTCAAGACCGCGGCGTTCGTATTCCCGCCCGCCGAGGCGGAAAACGTCAACTTCTACATAAACATCGAGACGATTACGGGCTACGAAAACTTCGACGAAATCGTCTCCGCACCCGAATTCGAAAAGGTCTCTGGGATAGTTTTGGGCAGGGTCGATATGACAGGTTCGCTCGGAATGACGCGCGACGATGTAAACAGCCCCCGCATTTTCGAGATGGCGAACAAAATGTCGCTGAAAATGCGCGAGCTCGGCAAGGCGATGATAATCGGCGGCGGCGTCAGCGCGGACTCCCTGCCGTTCTTCCGAAACATCGAGGGCAGGCTCGACAAATTCGAGACCCGCAAAGTGGTTTTTGACGCGCAAAAAGCGTTGGCTTCGGACAAATCGGAGGACGGGCTGATAAAGGCGGTCGGCTTCGAGCTGATGTGGCTGAAAAACAAGCGCGACTTCTACGGCGCGATTTACTGCGAGGACGAAGCCCGCATAAAAATGCTCGAGACCCGCTACGGAAACCTGATGAAAAAGGCGGGCGCAAACCACAAATAGGGCGGCAATGGAAAAACTTTCGCAGTGCGCGGCGGCGGTTTTCGACATGGACGGAACGCTTGTCGATTCTTCGGCGGAAATAGTGAAATGCCTCGCCAAGTCCTACCGCGACGCGGGCGTGGAAGTCCCCGCCGAATCGCTTACGCCCGAGCTTGTCGGGCCGCCGATTCGGGAAATCATATCCAACATAACATCGACCCTCCCCGACGAAAAGGCGGCGGAGGTCATCGCGCACTTCCGCTCGAACTACGACGACAGTCCCGACGACATCTCGACGCTCTACGACGGAATCCCCGAGCTGCTCGCGTTTTTGGCGGAATCGAAAATCCCGCTTTACATCGCGACGAACAAGCCCATGCGCCCGTCGCTGCGGATAGTCCGCACACTCGGGCTGGACTGCTTTCGGGACATCTACACCGTCGACAAATTCCCCGAGCGAATCGGCAAGGCGCAAATGCTCGCAAAGATTGCCGAGGCCGAACATACTTCCCCCGAGAATCTCGCAATGATTGGCGACAGCCCCGACGACATCAAAAGCGCGCGGGCGGTCGGCGCGGCGGCATTCGGCGCACTCTGGGGATACGGCGATGGCGCGCAGGTCGCCGCACTCGCCGACGCTTCGTTCGAGTCCCCGTCGAAACTCCTGGAATATTTCAAACAAAAATCTTTATGATAAAAGTATCCGACTACATCGCCCGCAGGCTCGCCGAGTACTACGGCGTATCGCATTTTTTCATGGTATCGGGCGGGGGCGCAATGCACCTTAACGACAGCCTCGGCAGATACATCGCCTACACGGCAAACCACCACGAGCAGGCGTGCGCGATAGCCGCCGAAGGCTACGCGCGCACATGCGGCAAAATGGCGGTCGTGAACGTCACGACGGGCCCCGGCGGGCTCAACTGCCTCAACGGCGTGTTCGGCGAATGGACGGATTCCGTCCCCGTTCTCTACATCTCGGGTCAGGTGAAGTTTTCGACCTCCCTCGCCTCGCAAAACGACCCCAATCTCAGGCAGCTCGGCGATCAGGAAGTCGACATAATTTCCTCCGTGAAACACCTGACGAAATACGCGGCGATGATAACCGACCCGCTCGACGTGAAATACCACCTCGACCGCGCCGTATGGGAGGCAACCCACGGCAGATTCGGCCCCGTGTGGCTCGACGTCCCGATGAATGTGCAGGGTGCAATAGTAGACGAATCGAAGCTGCGTGAATTCACTGCGCCCGCCGAATCCAAGCCCGACTGCGAGGCGCAGGTGCAAAAGGCGGTCGAACTGCTGGCAAAAGCCGAACGCCCGCTGATTGTCGCGGGGCACGGAATCCGCCTTTCGGGGACAATCGAAAATCTCCACAGAATACTCGAAAAGTCGGGAATCCCCGCCGTCACGACATTCAACGGCTTCGACCTTCTCTCCTCCGACGACCCGCACTTTGCCGGACGAATCGGGACAGTCGGGCAGCGCGCGGGCAACTTCACGCTTCAAAACGCCGACTGCATACTCTTTCTGGGCACGCGCAACAACATACGTCAGGCGAGCTACAACTGGGAGAATTTCGCCAAAAACGCGGTGAAAATCGTCGTGGACATCGACAAATCCGAGCTTGAAAAACCGCTCGTGAAGCCCGATGTCGCCGTTTGCGCCGACCTCGCCGATTTTATGCCGCAGCTCGAAAATAAAATCGGCAAATGCGGCAAGCCCGACTGGCTCGGCTTTTGCATAGCCCTGCGCGAAAAATATTCGTTCGGAAACGTCGCCGAATATCGGCAGGTCGGGGAGTCGCCCATAAACGTCTACGCGTTTATCGATGCGCTCTGCGCCCAGCTCAATCCGCCCGACGTGATGACCGTCGCCAACGGCTCGGCGTGCGTTTGCATGCATCAGGCGGGGTTCGTCAAATTCGGCGAGCGCATATTCTGGAACAGCGGCGACGCCTCGATGGGCTACGACCTCCCCGCGGCAGTCGGCGCATACTTCGCCGCGCCCGACAGGCGGATTGTATGCCTCGCGGGGGACGGCTCGATAATGATGAATTTGCAGGAGTTGCAGACGGTTGCGCACAACAAAATTCCGCTTAAAATCTTCGTGATAGCAAACGGCGCGTACGCGTCGATTAAGCAGACCCAGCGCAACTTCTTCAACGGCAGAATGACTGGCTCGAACCCCGAAAGCGGCGTCAGCGCGCCCGACTTTGTGAAAGTCGCGGAGGCGTTCGGGCTGAAGGGCGTGCGGATTTCCAAGGCGTCGGAAATGGGCAAAACCGTGCGCGAAGTGCTCGACTCGCCCGAAGCGGTCGTCTGCGAAGTCGAATGCGCCACCGACTACGCGTTCTCCCCGAAGCTTTCGGCGAAAAAACTGCCCGACGGCACGATGGTCTCGCCGTCGCTTGAGGATATGTTCCCGTTCCTCGACAGGGCGGAGTTTAATTCCAACATAATAAGGTAGTGTAGCGATGTCTGATTTCCGCCCGTTTTTTATCAACAGCAACCTGATTCTCGGGAATAGGGAATTCGGGAGCGTCCGCGACCTGCTGCAACCCGCCGCAGGGAATACGGGCAATTCGTACATCACCTACGCGCTCGTAAAAACGGTGCTCGGCGGATTCTCCGAATTGCGCCACATCGAAAACGTCTACGACTACGATTTTTCCGCGCGGGCTGCGGACGTCGATTACATAAAAAGCGCGTGTTCGCACGTCTTCCTGATTTTGCAGGATCAGATACGGCTCGAGGAGTCGTATTCGCTCAAACTGCCGTACGCGCAAATCGTGCGGTTTTTGGAGGAGTGCGGCAAGCCCGTAGTTATCGCGGGATTGGGGCACAATTCCTTCGGGGATTACGACCCGCAATTCCATAAAAAGCTCGACCCGCAGCTCGTCGATTTTCTGGCGCGCCTGTCGCACATGTGCCCCGAAATCGGCATACGCGGCGCGTTTACCGCCGAGATTCTCGCAAATTTGGGGATAAAAAACACGCGCATAATCGGTTGCCCGTCGTTTTTCGAAATGGGAGCGAACCGAACCGTCCGCAAGCCCGAATCCGCCGCCGACGTGCGCGCAGTACTTACTTCGCCGATTGCGCCCAAGCGCCTTGCCCGCGACCCGAACGTACCGTACATATGTCAGGACTTCGGCGAATCCGCGCAAATCGACGCCATGTTGTTCGGCGGCTCGTTCGACAAACTCTCCGATACCGACGTGCGCAGGCTGTGGCGCAAAAACATCAAAATATTTACAAATCCCGACAAGTGGCGCGGATATTTGAAGAATTTCAATTTCGCGATGGGAACGCGCGTGCACGGCTCGATAGTTTCCGTTAACGCGGGAATCCCCGCCCTCTGCACGAGCGGCGACAACCGCTCGCGCGAGATGTGCGAATTTCTGAAAATCCCGAGGTTTCTCGACCTCCCCGAAACTCCCGACCGCGCCGCGCTTTTCGAGCACATACTCGGAAGAATCGACGCCGACGCGATGAACAAATCCTATCCCGACCTGTTCGCAAATTACAGGGATTTCATAGAAAAGCAGGGCTTGCCGTTTCTTCTGGACGGAAGAGCCGTCGACGCGTCGGCTATCCCGAACCCCGCGCCGAATTTTGGCGCAAAAATGCGGCTTGTGGCGGCGAGAATCCGCAACGGTGCGGCTCGGGAGCTTGCAAAAATCAAACGTGGAAAAATTTAAAAAATGCCCGAAAGCATAAAAGATTCCCTCGAAATAATCGTAATCACCTACAACCGCGCAAAGTATCTCGAGCGCACGTTCGCCCAGATTTTCGCGCCCGAAAGCCCCGTGCGCGACTTCGACATTACGGTTCTCGACAACAAATCGACGGACAATACCGCGCAGGTTGTCGCCGAATACCAAAAGCGTTTCCCGAATCTAAGGCACGTTGTCAATAACAGGAATATCGGCGGCAACGCGAACATCGCCAAGGCGTTTACCGAGGCAAAAAAGGAATACCTCTGGATTCTCTGCGACGACGATTATTACGACTGGTCGGCGTGGGGCGAAGTCGAGGCGGCGGTCGCCGACAAGGCGGACTTGATATGCGTTTCCAGATACGTCTGCCCGACGGAGGAAAAGCGTTATTCGCGCCCCGACTTGCTCGTCCAGCTTACGTTCGTGCCCGCCGCGATTTACAAAACGTCGAATTTCACGGACTCGACAATGCGCAATATCTACGACGCATTGTCGCTGATGTTCGCGCAGGTTATGCCCGTCGCCGAGATATTGGAAAATCCCGCAAAAAAATTGTACGTCGTCAGCCGCCAAATCGTCGAAAACGGACTACACGTAGACGACGTTTCGAGCAAGACGGCGGACTTGGAAGTCCGCACGTCCTACACGCGCGAGAACGACAAAAAAAGGCTTCTTCCCCAAACGCGCGAAATGACATGGATACTGGGCTTCTCCGCCGCCTGCGGGATTTTGGAGGACAGGAAGCTCGCCTCGGACGCAATCCGCTGCGCCGTAAATTTCAGGGACATCTTCCAGTCGCCCGACGACATGTATTTCTATGTACCATCGCGCTATTCCAAGCCGAACCTGTGGCCGTACTTTCTCGAAATCTACCTCGCCTGCGACGCCCCCATGCGCGAGCGCCTGCTGCGGCAGTTCGCGATGGCGTGCGATGCTGGCGAAATCAAATCGGTCTACCCGTTGCTACTCGACAAAAACCTCAGTCAAATCGTCGGGAAAAATTCGGTAAAATTCTACCAAAAGATTTTCTCCGTCCGCAACGAGGGCAAGCACAAGGTAATCCGCCTGCTCGGTGCGCGGATAAGAATACGCCGCAAGAACCGCAAAGGAGGTTTTTAAAATGGCGACATTCGAGGTCTGCATACTCACCTACAATCGGGCGGAGCTGCTGCGGCAGGCTCTCGACGCCCTGTCTGTGCAGACCGACGGAAATTTTGCGGTTGCCGTGTACGACAACGCGAGCCGCGACGAAACCCCGCAGACCGTCGAAAGCTTCCGCAAAAAATTCGGCGCGCGGCTTCGGTACGTCCGCCACGGCGAAAACATCGGCGCGGACGCGAACTTCCATTCGGCGGTTTCGGGCGCGAAGTGCGACTACACTATGTTTATGCACGACGACGACCTCCCCAACCCGAGGTTCGTCGAGTACGCCCGCGCGGCAATCGAAAAATTCGGCGATGTCGCTTTGCTGTCCTCGAATTATTCCGAGGAGGAAATTTCCCCCGACTCCACTGTGCAATGGGAGCAGCCCGAGCGCAGGGCGTACGTTTTCGGCGACCGCCGCAAATTCGCCGCATTCGTTTTCTGTGCGGGGCGCGCTCTGTATTCGTCCGCCGTCTATCGCACTGCCGACTTGAAAAAATACAACCGCCCGAACATATACGGGAAGATAGGCGACATACCCGTGCTAATCGACGCCGCCGCGGGCGGCAAAACGGTCGTGCTTTCGGACAAAAACATCTACAAATACAGAATCCACTCGGGACAGGATTCCTGTACGCTCGCCAACGGAATCCGGCGGGAGGAAATCGTCAACAGAATCCGCCTTTTCCGCGACGTTCTAACTTCGGGGAGTTTGAAATACAAGTTCGGCTACGGAATCTGCTACGCGGAAAATTATTACAAACTGCTGAAATGCGCGGGCATGGACGACGCCGCGAAGCGCGGGTTTTTCAAGTCGCTCGGGCGCGAAGACGGCGCGGGGACGATGGCGAAAATCTACGCGTTGTCGCTTGTCGGCGCGGCAATGCGCGGGGTGCTGAGGTTTCTGTTTTTCTCGCGGGCGGTAATCTGGATTCCCCGCAAATTTTAGACACGTTTTTTCCCGCGTCGGCGCGCTGGGAAAGCCGCCTACGCGCCGCCGAACGCCGAAGTCAGGCGCGCATCGGAAAGCTCGAAGAGCGTTTTTCTGCCGTCGGGCGAAGTCATGTGCATGGGGCATTCGAGGAGCTCGGATAGCAGGTTTGTCGCCGACATTTCCGTGCATTCAAAACCCTCCGTGCCGATGTGTTCGACAGCGAGCTTTGCGAAAATCTCGTCGCCCATTCTCTTTGCCCGCGCGCGCATTCCGTTTTCGGCGCAGGATTCGACGAAGTCGCGAATGAATTTTTCGACATTCCCGTACGGCAGCCAAACGGGGGTCGCCGTTATCCTATAATATCCGCGCCCGAACTCCTCGACCGCGAATCCGCACGACTCGAACAGCGGGCGGTTTGCCGCGAAAAATTCGTCGTCGATTGCCGCAAACCCGATTGTAATCGGCAGAAGCAGATTCTGCGAAGCCGCCTTGCGCCCGTCGAGCGCCGTCATTATTTTGTTGAAGTTCACGCGCCGCAACGCCGCCGAAATGTTCATCAAAGTAAGGGATTTTGAAGTTTCGAAAAGCGCGTATTTGCGCAGCGCGCACCCCACATATCTCCAACCCGTCAGAATCGGGCGGCGGGCGGGGGCGGGATTGCCGCCGCCGAACGGGGAGGGCGCGCGCGGGGCGGAAATTTCGGTGCGCGGCTCGGCGAAACGCGGCTCGGGCTTTGCGGTCGGCGCAAAGTTTGACGCCGCAGTAAACCTCGGCGTCAAATTAGGCGCGGCGGGAGCGTCGGTTTCGGCGGGCGGCTCGAGTGTCGCAAACGGTTCGCGCAAACACGTGCCGCCTGCGGGCGAATCCTCCGCGGCTTTAAAATCCGCAAAAGTTTTTTCCCTCTGAGAGGCGGGCGTAAAAACGGGGGCGATTGCGGGCGCGGTCGGCTGCGTATCGCCGTCGCTGTCTCCGCCGCCGTTGGGCATTCCCCCGAGTTGCGCTTTGCCCGAAAATTCCGCGAGCCTGTCGCCGATTGCGTCCGCGAGGAACGACTTCACCGCGAATTCGTCTTTCAGCCTGACTTCGCGCTTCGCAGGGTGGACGTTCACGTCAACGCTCGTCGGGTCGAGCTCCAAAAACAGGAACGCCGCCGCGAACCGCCCCTTGGGAATGTACTGCGCGTACGCCTCCTTGACTGCGGCGTATACCGCGCGGCAATCGACGGGGCGTCCGTTTATAAAAGTGCAGATGTTGCGCGATGTCGGGAACGACTCCGCGGGCTCGACAATAGCCCCCGAGACTTTCATCGACCCGCGCGAAACTTCGGGCAGCTCGACGAGCTTTTCGGCGACCTCCGTCCCGAAGATTTTCGCGACGCGCGCCACGACCCCAAGCCCGCTTGTCGAGCGGAAGAGCGTCCGCGAATTTTCCACGAGCGTAATCGAAAGGTTCGGCAGCGCGAGCGCGTAGAGCCTGCAAAGCCGCGCGATGTGCCCCGCCTCCACGCTGTCGCCCTTCAGGAATTTGCGGCGCGCGGGCACGCCCGCAAAAAGGTTTTCGACGAGTATTTCCGTGCCGCACGGCATTCCGCATTCCTTGACGGAGAGGATTTCGCTCGCGTACGAGTCTATCTGCGTGCCGAACTGCTCGCCCTCGGGGCGCGTGCGCAGGCGGAATTTGCTCACGCTCGCAATCGACGGCACAGCCTCGCCGCGGAATCCGTATGTGGAAATCGAGAACAAATCGTCGGGGTTGCGTATTTTGCTTGTCGCGTGCTGTTCGAGGCTCGTCAACGCCTGTTGGCGCGTCATTCCGCACCCGTTGTCGAGCACTTTGATGAAAGTCTTTCCGCCGTGTTTGAACTCCACGTCTATGCGCGTCGCGCCCGCGTCGACCGAATTTTCCAGAAGCTCCTTGACGACCGAAGCGGGGCGTTCGACGACTTCCCCCGCCGCGATTTTATTCGCGACATCGTCGGGCAGGATTTTTATTTCTGGCGGTTTCATCGGTCTTAAATTTTATCCGCATATAATAATTTCGGGCGGCGCGGCGGCTCAAGCCAAATCCTTTCGAAATCGAAAAAAACACCCGTTTGCGATTGACGCGCCCGAAGCGCGCCCTATTAAATACAGGTATGAGAAAATTTTGTCTGAAAGGAATTTTTTTAATCGCCGTATCTGCGCTCGCCGCGTGCGCACTCTGCGCAAATCCCGCCGACGACGGACGCTCCCCGCACAGACTCGGCAACCAAATATACGTTTCCTACGATACCCCGTGGAACGTTTCCGTAAAGCAGGGCGTGCGCTTCTATCCCGAATGTCCCGACCCCGAGGTAAAGCTCGACCTCTACTACCCGAACGAAAAGTGCAAAGAACCCAAGCCCTATCCGTGCATACTCATAGTCCACGGCGGCAGCTGGAGCATGGGCAACGAAAAGAAATTCGGGTTGATGGCCTCCTACATGGCATCGCGCGGATACGTTGTGGCGTCGACCACATACAGGCTCCGTCCCAAATATTCGATGGAGGACTGCGCCTACGACGTTAAAAAATCGCTCTTCTGGCTCAAAAAACACGCCGCGGAATTCGGCGGCGACCCCAAGCGCGTCGGCGTAGTCGGCGGAAGCGCGGGCGGACACCTCACGGCGTTGCTGGCAGTCAGCGCAAACGCCCCCAAGTGGCGCGAAATCTTTACCAACGGAATCGACGACACCGTTCAGGCGGCAGTCCCGATGGCTCCGATTACGAACCTCGACACATTTTCTTCGTGGGGTCTCTTCCCTGGCGGCAACGAGCGCGACCGCTCCAAGGAGCTCTCCCCGATGACGTATGTTTCGGAAAAATCCGCCCCGATGCTCATTTTGCACTCGAAAAACGACCCCGTTGTCCCGCTCTCCGAAAGCCAAAACATCAAGGCTGCGTACGAAAAATACGGCGCGAAGTGCGACATGATTGTCTACGATTCGGGCGACCACGCATTCTGGAATCTCAGGGCATACAACCCCCTCCAGTTGCGCTCGTGGAACGACGCCGCAAACTTCTTCGACAAAACCCTGAAAAAATAAAACCCTTTCCGCGCCGCAAACAACGGCGCGGTTTTTATTATACATTATGAAAATCTTTTTTATAGGCGTCTGCGGAACGGCGACGGGGAATGTCGCAATTTTGATGAAAAAACTCGGGCACGACGTGCTCGGCTCGGACAGGGGCATGTACGAGCCCATGAAGTCCGCGCTCGCAAACGCGGGAGTCGCCGCATACGAAAATTGGGACGCAAAAAAACTCGAGGCATTCGCGCCCGACTTGGTCGTCGTCGGCAACGCAATCAGCCGAATGAACCCCGAGCTCGAGTTCGTCCTCTCCCACCCGCAATACGCCTATACGAGCCTCCCCGCGCTCGTCGGCGAACGCCTTATCGGCATTCGCCCGAGCCTTGTAATCAGCGGAACCCACGGCAAAACCACCACAACCACCACCGCCGCATACCTGCTCAAAAACGCGGGCGCGGACGCGGGTTGGTTGATTGGCGGCGTGCCGTCCGACCTCCCCGAAGGCGGCTCGAATCTCGGCGGCAAAACCGCCCCGTTCGTAATCGAGGGCGACGAATACGACAGCGCGTTTTTCGACAAGCGCAGCAAGTTTATCCACTACCGCCCGCGCGTTCTGGTAGTCGGCAATATGGAGTTCGACCACGCCGACATTTTCCGCGATCTCTACGATGTCAAAAAGACGTTTACCCACGTGCGCCGCATCGTCTCGCCGCTCGGCGCGATTGTCGAAAACGGCGACGACGAAAATATCGCGTCGCTCGAACCCACTCCGTGGACGCGCCGCCTTCGCGTTGGCTTCGGTGAAAACAACGATGTCGTAATAAGCGACTTCCGTCAAAACACGTCAACCTCGTCTTTCACCCTCAAGGTCTTCGGCGTCGAAAAGCGCGTCGAGTGGCCGCTTCAGGGCGAATTCAACGCCCGCAACGCCGCGATGGCGATTGTCGGGGCGTCGCTCGTGGCGGGATTCGAAAATCCGCTCGCGATAAATACCGACTGCCTCGCAAATTTCCACGGGGTCAAACGGCGTCAGGAGGTAATCCTCAATACCCCGAAGGTCATCGCAGTCGAAGACTTCGGGCACCACCCGACGGCGATAGAAATGACAATCTCCTCTCTGCGCGCAAAATATCCCGACCGCAAAATCTGGGCGTGCTTCGAACCGCGCAGCAATACCGCCAAACGCAACGTCCTGCAGGCGCAGTTCGCCAGCGCGCTCGATACCGCCGACAAAGCGTTTATCGGGGCTGCGGATACGTCGAAAGTCGCCGAGGGAATGCGCGTTGACACCGCCAAAATGGCGGCGTCCGATCCCTCGAAAATCCGCTCGTTTGCAACAAACGCCGAACTTTTGGCGGAGCTTGAATCGCAGGTTCGCAAGAGCCCCGACAGGCTTTTGTGCGTTTTCTTCTCGAACGGCTCGTTCGACAATATCCACAAAACATTCGCCAAAGATTTCGCCTAAACGCAGCCGCCCGCGAATCTTTTGCAAAAAAAGCTTGAATAATGGGCGTTTTTTGGGAGACTCGAAAAAGCGTCAGAATAGCGCGCGTTATTTTTGTCGGCTTACGGCTCGAATAATCGCCCGCATTCCGCGAAACTTCCGAATGGAAAGTTCAGACGGCGCACTCGGCACGGTGCTGGGGCGCGGTAGTCCGAACGGACAACCCGAAAATTCGCGCACATAAAAAGGAAAGACAAATGTCGGAACACAAATCCATCAACAAGCAGGATATAATCAAGGAATTCGCAGTCGCCGAAGGCGATACGGGTTCCTGCGAAGTACAGGTTGCAATTCTCTCCGCGAGAATCGCGCACCTCACAAACCACTTGGCTTCGAACAAGAAGGACTTCCACTCGCGCCGCGGTCTGATTGCAATGACCAGCCGCCGCAGAAAGCTCCTCGACTACCTGAAGCGCACGTCGCT
>DJPO01000114.1:41993-84414 GCA_002437405.1 Opitutia bacterium UBA6410
CAAGTAGCCCCTATGAATAAACTTCATCGGGGTTATTTAGTCTTTGGAGATTGCTTTATAAAATTGATTTTATATATAACTACGATAGCCCCATGAATTGCGAACCCTATTTCCCTGAAACGCGAAAGATTTCTTTTAACTCGCTTATAACGAGTATAACAATTTTTTTATGTTTATTCGGATATCCGATTTTTGCGGCGATAATTTCCATATTTGTTGGTGATGCTTCATTTCTTACGGATTCGAGTATTTATACATGGCCTTATCGAGGAGCGTCCGTCGTATTTTTCTTTATATCCCTCTTTTTTGTAAAGCGTAATGCGATAAAAATGAACTGGAAAATCGCATTATTGTTTGTTTTTTTAATAATGCATTTTTTTCGAACATTTTACGATATCGAAGTTAGGGATATTTCAGAGTTTCGTGGAAGTCTCCTTGCGTGGCGTATTGATGTCAGTCGTTTTAGAACATGGAATTATGTTATTTTGCTGACGGCATTGCCATTGTTTGCGGTATATAGAACTTTCTATAATGCGGATTTTTCGAGAATATTAAATTGGATTATCGTTTTATCATCGATAGGGTTGATTGTATCTATTGCGAGAATGGAGCTTTACGGGATAAGCATATATGGGGATGACTCAGTTGCGAGAGTAAATGCTACAGATTTGCTAAATACAATTTCATATGGACATTTGGGAGGATCATTGGCAATTTTATCGCTGTATCAACTTGTGTCTAATAAACGAAAAGCATTTCCTGTCTTGTATATTGCCACATTTTTGCTTGGGGTTTTTGTACTATTGAGAGCGGGGAGCCGAGGCCCTATTTTTTCTATTTCTGTCGTTTTATTCATGTGGTGGTGTGCGCGTTCACGTTATGCATTTATTGCTCTTTTTGTATTTTCTGCTTTTGCTGGATGTGTATATTTTTTCAGAGAAACTATTTTTAATCTTATAATGAAAATATCTCCAGTTCTTGTAACCCGAATTAATATGACATTAGAATATGGGCATAGTTCTGGGCGAGATTATTTAATGAAGAGCGTTATCGATAAGATATTGGAAAATCCTTTGTTCGGTGTTCAAACAGATCAATTGGGATATTCCCATAATGCAATATTGGACGGATTTATGATGTTTGGAATTGGTGCTGGCTGGATTGTTTTTGTTTTATATCTTACTGCCTATGTGGATGCTTACAAAGTAATAAAACTAAAAATAAAAAATTACTGGGTTGCGCTATTGGCCATTCAATATTTTACGGCTACCCAAACGTCTTTTTCACTTGGAGGAAATTGCCAAGTTTTACTTTTTATGTTAATTGTTTATGCCGTATCTTATCAGTTGAAAAATCAAAATTCTTATATCAAATAGAATACTTTATTTTAGCCTGTTTCTCATAAATTTCTTAACGGAATTTAATTCATTTTTGTCAAGGGTATAGAATATAACGGAAATAGTGGCGATGCATATCCCTATCGCTGTCCAGCTTAGATTGTAATATATGCTGTTTTTACTATTAGATAACACGAAGCACGGAATTCCAATCGAAATTATTCCGATAACAAAAAGCTTTAAAACAATTTTATAAAGATAATCCCATCTTGATATTTGTATTTGTGGGGCAATAAATATGGAGCTCCAAATTGTAAATAATATTATCGCAATAATCTTAGGTGATGTTGAAATAATCGGATCGAACCCATAGTGCAATAAAATTATTGTTACAAGTAATCCTAAAATATTAGATGTGCAATATACTGTTTGATATACAGCTATTTTGCCTGTTGCATTTACTGCTATCCGTAAGGGCGTATTTATCGCCCAAACAATGCTTTGAATTATTAAAATAATTGTAAATCCCGATGCCCATTTGGGATAATTGCCAAGCCAACAAGCAAGAATGAAATCGCAATTCACTATGATTGGAATTGCAATAAACATAGAAAGGAGAAAGGATACTTTTGCAGAAATTCTTATTAGCCTTTGCAGATCCTCAAGATTTTTACTTGCGTAAAGTTTTGTAATTTGTGGGGCAAAGGCGGTTTGAAAATTTCCCGTTAATCGTCCGACTGCAGTGGATACTTGTTCGGCAATTCCCATAGCTGCATTGGCGACAACGCCGTTAAAAATATTTAATGCGATATTTGTCCCTTGTTTATTAACTACATCGGAGATGGAACCAGTCGTACTCCAAATAGAGAAATTCAATATTTTTTTGCAAATGGTATATTCCCAAAAAAAAGTATATCTGGTGAAGTCAAACACAATTAATGTGTAAGCTGCAAATGCAGTGCAAGACAATAATGTAGATAAGAATATTCCAAGCCCATAATATATTAATTTGTCAAACGGGACATAATATAAAGAAATTGCTATGCCCAGTCTGGCTATCGCATCAAATATGGATAAATATGCAAAAATACCCATTCGTTCTTTTGCTATTATTGCTGCTTCGTAAGGTGCTCGAAATATAGTTATACAGAAGGATAGTATGGAAAATTGATACACCCAGTTTGCGGCATACATCTTCCCTTCAGGAATGTTTAGGTAAAAGTTTAGGACGATAATGCCGACAATTTCCCCAATTATCCAAATTATAATGGCTAAAATTACATGAATGTTTAGGCACATCGAGAAGAGCCGGCGCAAGTTTTGCGTGGATCCGCTTCCGAGTTCAAAATTTAAAAACCGTTGAGTTGCGGATATTGTAGACGAATTTAAGAACCACAATAGCATTACAACGCCGCCGACGATGTTGTAAATCCCGAAGTCGTCAACCCCCAACGCCTTGAGCACTACGCGCGAGGTGTAGAGCGTAACGAGCATCATCACCCCCATTCGCAGATAGAGGGCGATTGTGTTTTTCAGAATCCGGTTGGCGTCGAGTTTCATTGGCTATTTTTGCGTGGCGGGGCGGGAGAATTTTACGCTTTTGAACGGGTCGTCTTGTTCGGAGACGGTCAGCGGGGTGATTACCGTTGTCCAGAAATCCTGCTTGTATTCTATTATCAGCCTGTTTTTGCCGCGGGTTGTTGCGATTTTCAGCGAAGTCCCCTTTTGGGGCGTGTCGAGCTTCGCGCCGTTTAGGTAGGCGGCGTTTATGTTTTTGAAGTCGGCGAACAGGGTTGCCGATTCCCCTTCGCAGGAGAAATCGAGCGTGGCGAGCCTTGCGTACTCGTTTTTATACGCCAGCGGATTCGCCGAGTTTCTCCAGATCGGATTGTCGGAATTCGGGGCGATTTGAAATTCCCGCGAGTTTTTGTCGCGCCTGCAGGGTGTCCACTGTTGGACGGGGGATTGCCCGAAGTCCGCGAGCGTAGCGGCGGGCGCGGAGAGTTTTTGCAAGACGCCGTCGGACAGATTTTGTTTTTCGAGCGGGCCGACGAAGACGGCGGTGTCGCGCGGGCAGGGGGTCGGGGCGTCTTTGCCTTCGACGGTCGTCGTCAGGTAAAGGCGCGACGGCCTGCCGTCCAGCAGGAAGTCGAGCTGAACCGCAAAGAAGAAATCGCCGCTTTCGCATTCTGAAAAGGCACTTTTGGCGGGGAGTTTTACGGCGCGCTTGATTTTCTTTCCGCCGTCGATGTCGGCGATGGGCAGAGTTTTCACGCCTTCCGCATAGAGCGGCGGGAGTCTGAAAGTTGCGGTGCAGTTTGCGATTTTCGCTCCGCCGCCGTTTTTCAGGAGCAAGTGGAGCTTGCCGTCGGGGGATTGGGAAAGGCCGCCTGCCAGTCCCGCGAATTTTGCGGACTGCCCGACGAATTTCGCGTCGTTGTGCGGATTTTCGATGGTGTCGATTTTCTGCGGGGCGCGATATTCGGACGGCTGGGGCAGGGCGAAGTTTCCGTTCTTGTCGGGGGAGATTTCCGCTCCGTCGAGCTTCACCTTTACGGGTTTGCCCGAAATTTTGACCTCGAGCGCGATATTGTCGCCGATCTCCGTTGCCGAAATACGCCCGATTTTGAAAGTCGCCGACTTCCCGTCCGCCTTTTTTTCGAGCAATTTAAAGTTTTCGAATTGGCGGGTGTACGCGGCGTATTCGTTTTGCGTGCAATACCAAAAGTCGGGGCGTTTGTTTGCCTTCAGGATTCTCTCGAGCTCGGCAAAGCCCGCGTCGGACTGCCACGAGTGCACCCCGAGCGTCATGTGCGGCAGTCCGTCGGTTTTCTGGCGGTATAGCGCGTAGGAGGTGTTGCCTTTGAACGCCTTTTCGCTCGGGTCGCGGTCGTTTATGTTGAACATGTGCGAGCCCAAAAGCGAGCCCTTCGGCAGACCGTATTTTTTGTCGTTGTCCGCCCAAAGCCCCGTCTGGATTTGGTATCCCGCGCGGACGATGAGTTCGCCGATGAGTTTCGGGGCGTCGGGGTAAAACGGGTGGTCGGCGAAATACCCCGGCAGAACGAACGCGACGACGGGAGTGTCGAGCGCGGTTTCGAGCTTTATCCGCTGCCCGAGGATTTCGTAGAAAGCGTCGTTGGGCAGAATCGTGGTGAGGATTCTGTGGGTTATCGTGTGCGAGCCAATCGCGAACCCGTCGGCGAGAAATTTTTTCGCGTAGTTTTCGATGTATTTTTCGTCGGCGCGCGTGAGCAGAAACGTCGCCTTGAGCCCCGCGTTTTTGAACGCCTTTGCGGTTTTCGCGTGGGCTGCGTTCGTGTCGTCCCAGCGCGAGGAGAAGGCGGTTATTGCGTTGTCGGGCAGGCGATTGGCGGAGACAGTCGCGTCCGCCGCGCTTTGGGCGTCGGGAAATTGGACTTCGAGCGTCTGCGTATAGTTCGCACAAAACAGCTCCGACGCCGCCAGTGCGACCGTCGAAACAAACGCGGTTAATCTTTTATAAAATGACATACCGCGATTTTCCGCCCAGCGGCGTAAATGTCAAAACGATAATCTCCCCGTTATTCGGGATTTGCCGCGGCGGATTTCGGGCGGTTGAATAGCGGGAAAAGCGGGGCGGCGGCTATTGCCCCGAGCGTGTCGCAAAGCATATCCTTTTGCGCGTCCCACACGTCGCCCTGCGAGCCAAGAAACGCCGCGCCGACTTCCCCTCCGTCGGCCTCCGCATACGCCCATTCGATTAGCTCCCACGCATTCGCCAACGCCATCATAAAAAGTATTCCGAAAAACGCCGCCGACTTCTCCGAGCCCGCCGCGCGCGTTTTGAAGAAAACCTCCGCCGCCGTGTACGCACACATTCCGACCGCAAAGTGAGCGACCCTGTCGTAATGGTTGCGCCCGAAGCCGAAAGTGTCGGTGATAAGCCCGAACGGCACGCGCTCGAACGAGTAATGCGCCCCGACCGTGTGCATGCAAAGCCACAGGAAGACGAAGAAGTACGAAATGTTCGAAAACTTGAACCATCGGCGCGAGAGAGCAAATAGCGCGAAAACCGCCAGCACGCTCGAGATTTCCACCCACCAGACCCTGCGGTCGAAAGGGCAAACCGCCGACCACCCCAGGAGCGCGAGGAAAATTGCGAGCATAATAAATTGCGGGAAGTCGGCTTGCGAAATTCGGTTTTTCATAACCCAATATTGGCGGAATTCGGGGCGGAGCGCAAGCCCAACGTTGTCCGCCCAATATGCTTGACGCGCGCGCGCGAAACTCAGATTTTGTTTTTCAGATGAAAACCCGACCCGAATTGCAAACCCCGTTTAGCCGAAACTGCGACATTCTCGCGACGTTTTTTGCGGGGCTGCAGATTGTGTTGGCGACTTGGCTGTGCTCGGGCGTGAACGCGCAGTTTTTGTTCCCGATGTTCGCCGTCGCAATATGCGCGTTCGGCTCGGCATTCGGCGCGGGGCGATTTGCGCGCGACGATGTATTTTCTAAAACGCTTTCGTGGAGCGCGCTGTTTTTTGCGGCGGTTTGCGCCGTCCAATATTTGAATCCGTGGGCGCGTCAGCTGGAGTTCGCGAACTTTGGCGGAATCGAAAAACTGCCGTATATAAAATGGCTGCCGACTTCCGTGCGGGCGCAGTTTACGGACGGCGGCGCGGCGGCGGCATTCTGCTATCTGCAGACGGCGTTTTTGACGGTGCTTGCGTTCGCGTCGATGGCGGAGCAATCTCGTCGCAGTCGCGGCTTTTTGTACTTTTTCGTGCTGAATGCTTTCGCGATGGGCGGATTTGCGGTGTATCAAAAAGCGTCGGGGGCGTTGTCGATGTATTCGCTCGAATCGCTTAAAGGCGCGAATTTTTACGGGAGCTTTTTTCTCTCGAACGCGGCTGGCGCGTTTTTGAATATGGGTGTTGCGGCGGCGTTGGCGTGCGCGTTTTTGCTTGCGGGGCGCGGGTGGCTTGCCAAGCTTTGCGCGCCCGTACCGCTGTTGGCGGCGGCGGGAATGTCGTACGGCGTGTACGATTCCGAAAGCGTCGGGGCGCTTTATATTTGCGCATTGGTTTGGACGGCGTTTGCGCTGCTTTTGGTTTTGAAAATTTTAAAACGCTTTTTCGGGATTTGGGCGTGTGCCGTTTTTGCCGCCGCCGCGCTTGCCGTGGGCGGATATTGCATCTCGGAAAATTTCGAAAAAATCGCGGAATTTGCGCCGCAAAAAAAGAACGACAACGCAATGCATTCGGCGCAGTCGCGTTTGGAAATATACAAAACCGTCTGCCCGATTATTCTCGAACGCCCGATTTGGGGCTACGGCGGCGAGTCGGGCGATTTCGTCATACCGCTTTTGAAGGGCAACGACGAAAAATCCGTCGCGCTGGCGGCGAGTCGGGCGCACTCGGATTTGCTGGGGTATCTGCTCGACTTCGGATTCGCAGGCGGCGCGGTGCTGGCGGCGTGCGGGGCGGCGTGGCTTTGGCGGATTTGGCAAATGCGCAGATACCTCACCTGCGCGAATGCGATGTGTTTTGTCGGGGCGATGTCGTGCTTCGGGCACAGCCTGTTCGATATGGAGCTTCATATCCCCTCGACGATGTTGATGTTCGGGCTGATGTGCGTGCTTTCGTATGCGCCGATTTTCGGGAAGGAGGTGGACGATGAAATATAAGTTGCTGCTGGCGGCAGTCGTCTTGCTCGGTGCGTTTGCGGCCTGCGACTATCTGCTCACCCCCGACAAAAGTCTCGTCGCAGCCCGCGCGATATACCGCGGGGAGAGCCTCGACAATTCCGCGATTTTCTCCAAGCCCAAGCGCGCCCTGCAGCTCGCCCGAGAGGCGGTCGAAGCCAAAAAGCGCGGCGACGAATCGGAGTTCTCGCAAAAAATCCTCCAGTCGTACCTGATGTTCCAGCCGCTCGACAAAACCGTTGCCGAGCCGTATCTTGCGAAGGCGGTAATCCTCTTGGGGCAAACCGACTCCGCAGACTGGTTTTCGGAGTTCGTGCGGATAAGCCCCTTTACGGCAGACTGCATTTTGGCGGTGTACACTTGCGGCGGGAATCGCGGGCTAATTAAAAATCTAAACAAAAACTGGAAGAGCATTCGCAAAAAATTCGAGTACGCAGACGGTAAATATCACAAGATGTTGTGGGTCTTGTCGCTGGCGCGTGTGGATTTTTCAAAGGCGGACATTGCGAAGGCGGACAAGACATATCGGGGAATGTCGTATTATCTGGGGTTGCCGAATTGGGATCCCGAATCCCGCACGCTCTATCCCGACCCTTTGAGGGCGTGTTTGTCGAAGATGAAGGGGAGGGAGGATTTGTTTGAATTTTACAAAAGCCGCAGTATGTCGCCCGAAAATCTTCGAAAATTGTACGGAGGTTATTGCGAATACGCAGCGAAAATCTACGCGCTTTGCGGCGAGCCGAAAACGGCGGTGTTTTTTCTGGAAATGCTCCCCGAGAACGGGCGGAAATATGCGTCGATAAAACGCGCGCTGCCGTACATATTGGAGGCGGACGGAGGTCGTGAGGCGTTGGCGGGCAGCCGCAAACTTTCGGCAATGCTCGAACGGAAAAATTAACGCCCGCCGCGCTTTGTGAAGCTCTCGACGGTATTTTTATTTACAGGGGTCGAGTTCACGCAGAAGATGACTTTCAAGATAGTCAGGAAGCAGATTTTGGCGTCGAGCGCAAACGAGAGCCTGTCGACGTATTCCAAGTCCTTTTTCATTTTTTCGTCGAGCGCGATATTGTTGCGCCCCGAAATTTGCGCCAATCCGCTAATCCCTGGCAAAACCTCGTTGCGCTTTTTTATTTCGTCGGGGTTGCAATGGGCGATTTCGTAGTCTAAAAACGGACGCGGCCCGATGAACGACATATCACCCTTTAGCACATTCACGAATTGGGCGATTTCGTCCAAGCTCGTTTTACGCAGGAACGCCCCGAGTTTTGTGATGCGCCGCTCGTCGGGCAAAAGCGCGCCGTCGGGGGATTTGTCGAAGGACATCGTTCTGAATTTGTACAGATTGAAAATCCTGCCGTGCAACCCGACCCTCCTCTGGGAAATCAAAACGGGCGAGCCCATCGAAATTTTTACGGCAATCCACACAACGGCGAAAACGGGAAGCATCGCCGCCAGAAGCAGCAACGCTCCGAGAAAGTCGAAAAGGCGTTTTATATGTTTGCGATATAATTGCATTTTTTCGTGCCGCAAAAATAGTTTAAATATTCCGCAAAATAGTACTCGCGGGGGCGTGGGCGTCAAGAAATTTTAAGGTTGCCGCGTTTCGGACATCTTGACATTTTTCGGCGGAGTTATAAATAGGGAGGTTTAAAAATAAAAAACGGATATGAGTGGCAACAACGATTCCAAAACAGAAAGCCGCGAATGCGGCAAGGGCGAAACTATCCGCCGCGGCGCGAACATTCAAAAATACGTCGACAACTACGACAGGATTTTCCGAAAGGGCGCGAAGTCCAAATCCAAAAAATAGCCGTGATTTCGGCTCGGAAATTTTCCGCTCCGCCGTGCTCGGGGGGAGGGCGTTTTTTTAATCAGAAGCCCCGAACGGCGCGGGTCGGGAAGTGAACGAGGCTTTTCCCCTCGAAGCGTTCGTCGCCGAAGAATTTTTGCAAATCCAGCCTTGCATCGGGCTGGATTTTCCTTTTTACGAGCTCCTCTTCGAGCTCGCCGCCCTTGAAGTAAATCACGCCGTTTGAAAGATTTCCGCGCCTGCCCTCTTTCAGCTTTTTCTTTACGAAGCCGAAGAACATCGGCAGCGCGCAGACCGACCTGCCCGTGCAGTAGTCGAAGCTCTCCTTTTGTTCCTCGATTCTCGCGTGGAATCCGCGCGCGTTTTCGAGCCTGAGGCGTTCGCACATTTCGTTTACCATCGCGATTTTCTTGCCGACGCCGTCGAACATCGAAATTTCCGCCTGCGGGTAGAGGATTGCCATGACAATCCCAGGCAGACCGCCACCGCTTCCGACATCGGCGATTCGCGCGCCCGCCTCGGGGGTGAAAAACGCCGAAATCGACGCGCAGAACGCGACGTGCCGATACTCCACGTCCTCCATATCCTTGCGCGATAGCAGATTCACCTTTGCGTTCACCTCCCTGAGTAAGTCGGCAAACCCGAGTAGCAGCCCGCGCTTTCGGGCGTCAAGATTCGGGATTTTTTCAAAAGGGTCGGCGTTTGTCTGCATAAAAAAAGGGAAAATGCGCAGCCGCGGCAGGGCGTCGCGGTTTGCGCAAAAAAACGTTTTTGTTTCGGAATCAAAAAAAATCGGCGCGGATTAGAAAACTTCGTCCGCCGCGAAGAACCTTGCGATTTCCGCCGCCGCGCTTTCGGGCGAGTCGGAGGCATGGGCGATGTTTTCGCGCGTGTTTTCGCCGAAGTCGCCGCGGATAGTACCCTTGGGGGCTTTCTGGGAGTCCGTCGGGCCGAGGAGTTCGCGCACCTTTTTGATTGCGTTTTCGCCTTCGAGAACCGCGAGCACCACGGGGCGGCGTTTCATAAACTCGACGAGCGGCGGATAGTACGGCTTGTCGACGATGTGCGCGTAGTGCACCGACAAAACGGATTCGTCGAGCCTTGCCATTTTGCAGGCGGCGATATCGAGCCCCGCCGCGAAGAATCTTCCGAGGACTTCGGGCATAAGGCGTTTTTCCATACAGTCGGGTTTGAGAATGATTAAAGTTTTTTCTTTCATCGGCGCAATATTGAAGAGTAGCGGGCGCGGCTGTGCAACAAAAAATTCTCGCTCCGCCGCGCGCGAAAAAATTGTTGATTCCCGCCGCACAACCGCCGATATTTTTTTTATGGGAAAAACAAAAAAGGCATTTTCGTTGTTCGAGCTTGTTCTGTTGCTCGCGGCACTCGGGCTAATCGCTTGCGCGGTCGTTCCTGCGGTCGCGGTATTTTCGCGCCAGTCGGGCGAGAAGGCTGCGGTTGCGGCGAATCTCGAAAAAATAGTCGAGGCTGGCAAAAAGTACAATTCCGACAACGGCACGGATACGGCGGACTATGTTTCGCTCGTCGACGGAAAATATCTCGAGCCGCTCAAGAGCGTTGCGGGCGAAAGCTATGACGACGTTTCGATAGCGGACAAGGGCGGAGTTGCGGAAGTCTCGACGAAAGACGGCGCGAAAGTTTCTAAGAAATATTAGTCGCCGCTTTTTTACTTTGTCCCGCGCCCGACACATTCGGCGGATTTGCCGACGGGCGCGTCGGGTGGCTTTCGAAAAAACATTGCGCCGCCATACCGCGACCACATAACCCGCGCAACCTCCCGCGTTCCGCGCCCGATTCGCGCCGCGCACATTCGGCGGGCGCGGATTTTTTTTTCTCGACACACCCTGCGCGTAGAGGGCGGATTTTGTTTTTACTATAAATATTTTTCGGGAATTGAAATCCCGTATGTTTGGGCGAATTCTCGCAAGTCGGCAGTCAGCGGCGCGCGCAGCTTCAGCTCGGGGATTCTGTCGCCGAAGTCCATTACCGCCGCGTGCAGAGCCTGCCGCTTTATCGGCAGAATTTCAGCCATCTCGGGCGTAAAACCTTTTTCGACGAAATCCAGATAGAGCGTTTCGTCGGGCCCGTAGATTTTGTCGCCCGCCACGCTGTGCCCGAGCCAGAGCGCGTGCGCGCGTATTTGGTGCTTTCGCCCCGTCAGCAGCGACACCTCGCAGAGAGTGAAATCCCGCCCGCCCTTTGTCGAGTGCGACAGCGGCGCGAAGACCGTCTGCGCGCTTTTCGCCGAGGGCTTCTGGATTGCGCAGCACGTCTTGATTGCAACCAGCGCGTTTTTGTCGTCCGCGAGTGGCTGCGAGACCGTTATCGTCGCGTCGACCCGTCCCTCGAGAAACGCGAGGTACGTCTTTTTTACCGCGCCCTTGTCGCCTACCGCCTTTTGGGCTTTTGACGCGCTCTCGTAGTTTTTCGCCAAGACGACAACCCCGCTTGTTTCGCGGTCGAGCCTGCTGATTGGGTGCATTACCTCCAGCCCCGTGTAGACGCGCGCCGCGCCGACGAGGCTCGAGAGCGGGCCGTTTTTCGACGGGTGGCAGACGAGCCACCCCGGTTTGTTGAGCGCGAGATAATTCGCGTCTTCGTAAATAATCCACGACGGGAATTCGTCCATATCGACGAGCCCCGCAGATTCCCCGAATTTGTCGGAAGTGTTTTCCATAAAATTACTGGTGCTTTTGTTTGAATCCCTCGGCTTTTACCTTCCATTTGCCTTTGGGGAAATATAGCGATTGAGGGTCGGGCGGCGGCGCGCCGTCCCAGCCGTTTGCGAGCATCGCGACCGCCGCGAGCAGCCCGCCGTTCGCGGGAAAATAGAAGCACGGCGAATCCACCAGCCCCGCATTGTCCCAATTATAGTGGGGCGCGGCGAAGAGCAGGTAGTCGATTGCTTTTTCGGGGTCGCCCGTGCGCAGCGCGGACATCGCGAGCATCGGGAAGTCCCAGCCCCAGATTTTGTCGAACCGCCACGTTTTGCCGATTTTTTCGAGCGTTCGGCGGACTGTCGCTTCGTCCGCGCCGTCGCCGCGCAGCATTCCGTAAACGCCGATTATCGCGGGGTGCTCCCAATTTTTTTGAGTCCACATATCGCCCTCGATTCCCTCGTAGATTTCGTACAGCCCGCCCTTTTTCGGGAGTCCTGCAAGATTTTCGAGAACCCCGCGCCACTTTTTGTTTTCGGGAATCCCGAGCCGCTTTTGCCACTCGAGCGCGACGGACAGCCCGTACCGCCAGTAGGAAAGCTCGAACGTCGGGTTGCGCGTTTTTTCGGGGGGAGTGTTTTCGGAGACTATGTACATCGGCGGCTCGAGATTGTACTTGCCCGCGGCGTCCCGAATCGGGAAGTCCGCCATAAATTCGGCTGTCGCGAAGACGATTTCCGACCACTTTTCGAGCGTCTCTTTCGTCGGATTTTCGCGGTATTTTGCCTCGGCGAAGAAAATCGGGTGCGGCTGCTGCCAAATCAGCATCGCGTGGATTGCGTGCGGACTTTCGCGCGGGACGTTTGCGGTGCACTTGGGCCAGCGCGCCCCGCGGTATCCCTCTTTCTGCGCGATTTCCCGCGCATAGGCAAGGGTGTTTGCGTAGACCGATAAAATGCCGTCGGCGAGCTCGGGGCGCGACCACAATAGCCAGTGGTAGGCGTGCCACCAAACCATCTCGAAGTGGAACTTGCCGAACCACGAGTTCTCCGCAAGTCCGCTTTCCTGCGGCGGCAGCAGCCCCGCGCAGTTTATGCGCGTAAGGAACTGCGAGCAGATTACGCGCCTTTCAAGCTCGCGCCAGCGCGGGTCGGAGCTTTCGGACAAATCGACGAACGCGCCGTTTTGCCAGAAGTCTTCCCACATTTTTTCGTACGCCGCGCGGCACTGGTCGAAATTCGGGAGCGGCGCTGTCGGGGCGGCGGGCGAAAACTCGCAGACGAACTCCAGCGATTTACCCGCCGAGACGACTTCGAACGAATGGGCGTTCGCGCCCCTGCGGATTTCGGCGTCGGGCGAAACTTTTATTTTTACGAAATACGAGTCGCCGTCGAGCACTCGCTTTAGCAAAATATTTTGTCTATCCGATTCGACAATATCCGTCGAGTGCGCGGAAAGGTTGCCGAAGTCGCCCGACATATTCGCGGTGCGCTCGTCGCAATACGGGAACTGCAACGCGATTCGCAGCTTGCCCGTCGGCAGAATGTCGGAGTTCACGCGCACCGCTACAATGTCGCGCTCGGGGTGCGAGACTGTCGTTGTCCGCACGGATTTCCCGAAGGCGTCGAAGCAGCTTTCGACCGCGCCCGTGTACATATTTACGCTCTGCCAGTTCGGCTTCGCCGCCGACGCCCCGAGCCGCCCGCCCGCGTCGTCGAATAGCTCGAAGGAAATCCGCCCCAAATTCGTTCTGTGCGGGTTTGCCTCGAGCCACCGCGAGAGCGCGGGGTTGTTTGGGTCGGGCATCGAGAGCGGGAAATTTATTTTTCCGCGCGGAGAATCCGCCGAGCCGCCCTTGAAGGAGTCGGGATTTGCGGGCGGGGGAGTCGAGTGCCAACCCCAGTCGGAGAGCGTGTTTTGCGGCAGGATTGTCTGAAGCCCCGTGTGGTCGAACGCAAACGCGAACTTGCCGTTGCCGACCTGCGATGGCGAGTCGGCGCGGCGGGCGTTGAAATATCCGTACGAGATGTTGTGGCGTTCGACAACCGCGCGGCGGTCGATTTTATCGCCTGCCAAGCAAACAAAGACGGTGAAAAATGCGGCGAGTAGTGCGGATATTCGTAAAAACATACGGGTATGCTAAAATCGCGCGAAAACTTGTCAACCGAAAGAAATCGGGGCGGACTTGCTTCGTCTTTGCCTCCCCGCTTTTTTGCCCCTTCGCGCTACACTCCCGCGCTTTTGGGTCGGCATTTTGCGCGGCGGGGAGTTCCCACACTCCCCGCGCCGCCGCCCGCGCGCTATCGGCTCGGCTGGGCTTTTTCGCTTCTGTTCAGCCCGATTGTCAGCGCGACCATTCCGAACGCGAAAGTCCGCGTCGCGACCTGCTCGAAACCCGCGTCGGAAAAAAGTTTTTCAACTTCGTCCCTCTTTGGGTAGTCCATCGTGGTTTTGGCGAGATACACATAGTCCTCTTTGACTCCGCCGAAAAGCCGCGCGACTTGCGGGACGACTTTGCACATGAAAAATTTTTGAATCGGCGCGAAAATTCCCTCGGCTCTCGCGACTTCGAGCACGCAAAGCGGCGCGCGCGGCTTCAGTACCCTCGCGATTTCCGCAAGGCACGCGGCGCGGTCGGCGAAATTTCTGAAACCGAAGGAAATCGTCGCGGCGTTGAATTCCGAGTCCCCGAACGGCAGATGACTGCAGTCGGCTTCGACGAATTCCGCGCGCGGGTCGGGGCATTTTTTCTTTGCGAGCTCCAGCATGTCGGCGCAGAAGTCCGCCCCGACAACCCGACAGGTTTTGTCGCGCGCAAGCAGCGCGGCGCACACGTCGCCGCTGCCGCAGGCTATGTCGAGAATTTTTCCGCCCGCGCCCGCGTTTTTGACCGCCGCCCGCGCGAGCTTCCCGCGCCAGATTCCGTCGAGCCCCCCGCACATTGCGCGGTTGATTTTGTCGTAGTGTGCCGACACTCGCGAGAACATTTTTTTCACGTCCTCGGGGTCGCGCCTTTCGGGATTTGCCAATTCGCCCATATTATTTTTTGAAGGAGTTTACGACGATGTCCGACAGATATTTGTCGGGGTTTTCGACAGCCTCGGCGGGGACGTCGAATTCGGACGCACCCGTGTTTCTGGCGGCAATCGCCAGCCCATGAGAAAAATCCCTGAAAATCTCGCCGCACAGAACAGCCGCGCTCTTGTCGCGCGAAAGGCAGAGGGCTATGATTTTCTCCCGCGCGCCGTCGGTGAATTTTATTTTCAGCCCGTTTTCGGCGGCGAATTTTTCGGCGAATTTGTCGATTTCCTCCGACAGCTTGCCGCGCATAAGCCCCGCGTTCGAAATCAGCAGCTTTTCGAGCCCCGCCTTGGGGTCGAGCACCGTTTGGGAGTCCAATTCAAAGTGCCCGATTCCCGACGAGGGCAGGTCGAATTTGAAGTCGCGCAGCGTGCGTTCGAGAACCGTCATCAGCCCCCTCGCACCCGTCTTTTCTTCGTAGGCGAGCTTCGCGACCTGCGCAATCGCCTCCTTTGTGATTCCGAAGTCGATTCCGTACCCCGCGAAGTCCGATTCGTACTGGCGCAAAATCGAGCCTTCGGACGACACGAGTATGTCCGCCAAGTCGTCCGTTTTCAGCGATTCGCACGCGACCCTCACTGGGAGTCTTCCGATAAATTCCGCCTCGAAGCCGAATTTTATGAAGTCGGAGGTCTGCGCGTATTTGAGGAAGTCCGAGGGCTCTTTGTCGTCGTCGGCTTGCGCGGCTTCGGAGAACCCGATGACGCCCCTGTTCATTCGCTTTGCGATTGTCTCTCCGAGGGTGTCGAACGCGCCGCTTACGATGAACAGAATGTGGCGCGTGTTGATTGTCCGCTTGGGCTTTTTGCCGCCGCGCGCGCTCATCGCCATCTGCATCTGTCCCATCATATCCTGCGGGCTTACCACGTTTACGTTGGACTCCTCCATCAGCTTCAGCAGATTGATTTGCACCCCGCGCCCCGAAACGTCCCTGCCGCCCGCGCGCCCCTCGCGCCCCGCGATTTTGTCGATTTCGTCGATGTAGACAATCCCGTACTGCGCAACGTCAACGTCGCCGTCGGCCGCCTTTACGAGGTCTCTTACGACGTCTTCGACATCGCCGCCGACATAGCCCGTCTCGGAGAATTTCGTGGCGTCCGCCTTGACGAACGGCACTCCGATGAGCTTTGCGATGGTGCGCATAAGGTACGTCTTGCCGACGCCCGTCGGGCCGAGAATTAGAATGTTTTGCTTTGCGTACTCGCGCTCGGCGAGCTCGGGGTTTTCGATGCAGCGGCGGATATGGTTGTAGTGGTCGCATATCGCAACCGACAGAACCTTTTTCGCCTCGTCCTGCTTGATTACGAATTTGTCGAGCCAGTCGCGGATTTCGCGCGGCTTCATCGAAAAGTTTGCGATTTTTTCGAGAATCTCGTCCGACTTCGATTTTTCGGGCTGCTGCGGGGCGTTTTGTTCGTCGCCGACCGCGCCGAAAGGCGGCACGAACTCGAACTTCACGTTTTTGTTTTTCCCCAAGATGCCCTCCAACTGTTTCTTAAGCTCTTCGAGCGGATTGGAATCCGACGGGTTGTCGGGTTTGTCGTCTGTCGGTTTGTCGGTATTCATTTGCGCAAAAGTGTATAAAGTAAAGGTCGGAAATTGCGAGCGGTTTTTAAATAAATTCAAAAAATGCCGAAATTATGTTGACTTTCAATCTCGAAACATAACCTTTTTAAGGTTTAAAAAAGATATACAGACAAAATTGCGGGAAAAACTTGTCCGACGGACAAAACCCCCTCCCGACCGAAGAAAAATCTTATCAAAATACAAATAAGGCAAATACAATGCAAAATCTTACAAAAAGAGAAATTGTACAGGAAATTTACAGGGATAAAGAAGAATGCCGCCGCGGCGACATCTTGCAGAACGATGTAAAAGACATCGTCCAGCGCACCCTCGACATACTTTGCGCTTCGCTTTCCAAAGGCAGAAACGTCGAACTCAGAAACTTCGGCGTGTTCGAAGTTCAGGTTCGCAAACCGCGCGTCGGCCGCAACCCCACTAAGCCCGCAGACGACGTCGTAATCCCCAAGAGGGCTATCGTAAAATTCAAGGCGGGCAAGGAACTGAAAGCCGAACTCAAGAAGCTCGACCTGACAATCGTCGAAAAGAGCAAGGCGGCAAGAGCCAGAAAGTAGTCCGAAATGTTCAAGACTCTACCGGGGTTCAGGGAGTTCTATCCCGAAGATTGCGCCAAGCTCGAATTCGTGTTCGGCAAATGGCGCGGCGCGGCCGAATCTTTCGGCTTTCGGGAGTTTTCCCCGCCCGTGCTGGAGTCTTTGGAACTGTTCACCGAAAAGAGCGGCGAAGAGATAAAATCGCAGCTTTTCGAATTTACCGACAAGGGCGGACGGCAGGTGTCGTTGCGCCCCGAAATGACTCCGTCCCTCGCCCGAATGGTCGGCGCGAAGGCGGCGGGAATCCGCCGACCCGTCAAATGGTTCGCCATCGGCGAAAACTACCGCTACGAACGCCAGCAAAAGGGGCGTTTGCGCGCGTTCTTCCAATATAACGCCGACATTCTCGGCGAAGAATCCATAAACGCCGACGCCGAAATCATCGCGCTTTTGATAGAATCCCTGCGCGCGTTCGGACTCGGCGAAAACGAATTTAAACTGCGCTTGGGCGACAGAACCCTGTGGGTGCTGTTCCTGCAAAGCCGCGGAGTCGAGGAGCAATTCGTGATTCCCGTGCTTTCGGTTTTCGACAAAATCGAAAAAGTTTCGCCCGAAGCCCTCGCCGAAATGGCGCAAAAGTCGCTCGAAGGCTCCGCGGCTGACGCAACCGCACTCGTCGCCGACGCCCGCGGCTTCATCAAAGCCCGCACGCTCGACGAAATCCGCGCGTGCTTCCCGACCCAAACGGAACTTTCCGAAAAAATCGACGCCCGCCTCGACGACTGGCGCACACTGCTTTCAATGCTCGAATCCCTCGGCGTTCGCGAATACATTTCGCCCGACTTGGGGATTGTCCGCGGGCTCGCCTACTACACGGGCTTCGTGTTCGAGGCGTTCCAGACAGTCGGCACTGGGCGAGCATTGGCTGGCGGCGGACGCTACGACAACCTCGTCAAAAAACTCGGGTATCAGGATATGCCCGCAGTCGGCTTCGGAATGGGCGACGTAACCGTTTCCGACCTGCTCGAGCTCGTCGGCAAATCTGGGCAAATCGACAATTCGATTGACGCATACGTCGTCGTCGGCTCGCCCGAATGCCGCGCCGCTGCGATGAAAATCGCAACCGACCTGCGCCGCGCGGGCTTCAAAACCGACTATTCCTATAAGGACGCCTCGTTCGGCAAACAATTCAAACAGGCGGACGCGCTGGGCGCAAAGTTCGCCGTCGTAATCGGCGCGGACGAGCTTGCGAAAAACTGCGCCAAAATAAAAAATCTCGCAAGCGGCGAAGAGCGTGAAGTAGCAATCGCCGAAGTCGCCGCACAACTCTGCAGATAATTTTTTCGAAAAACCGAAAAAGAAAAATCCCCCAGTGCTCAAACTCGGAGGATTTTTTTGCGCCTTTTGCTCACGAAATTTTTTTCGTTTTTTTGCCGCGCCTCCGCAATCCCTTTCTATTAGCGCATTTGCGGTGGAAAATTTTTTCGAAAAAAGTTCTTGACTTTAGGGGGGGGGGGGGTAAGCTATCCTGAGTTTAAACCCAATAATATATTCCATTATGAAAAACAAACTTATTGTCTCTACTTTGTCCTTCGCGTTTGCGGCGGCTTCGTTCGCGGCAGACCTGACGGTAAACGGTTCGGCACTCTCGACTGACGGTTGGGACTGGACGGATTCCGCAAACTGGACTCCCTCGGGCTCGACTGTCGAAGGCTCAAACCTAAACATCTCGGGCGCATTGGACGCTGCAAACAGCTCGGTAATCGGCTCGGCTCTCAATGCTAACAATGTCTCGATAAATTTCAATTCTGCCGAACAATTCAGCACAACCCTCAATGCCGCCGCGACGTTCGATAACCTCACAATCGACGACGGCAATGTATTGATAACGGCAAACACAAACAAGTTAACGGTAAAAGACACCCTTACAATATCCACCACAAAAGGGTTTCAGCTTAAGACGGAAGGGAAAGATTCTCAAATCGGAAGATTGGTAATAAACGGAGATAAAAAAGCCAAGGAGATTACATTTACGGGGAATAATCAGATCGGTTTGATTGTAATGAAAGCCCAAAATGGAGCTGAGGGTGCAAGCTTAAAATTTGAGACATACACGGAGCATTTCGGCGGGTTATCGGGCGCGCAAAACGAAAACCATAGAATTTCTATCTCCGCTGGCTGGGGCGGGGGGTTCACCTTTTCTAACGCTAAAGGTAAAAGTTATTCTTGGCGTGGAGAAATGGTTTTAGGCGGAAACCATATCACTATGTCAGGTGAAGGCGAACAACGTCTGGAGATTACGAAATTTACCCAAACTACAAAAGAGGGTCAGATTTGTAGAACTGACATTAATGTCAACAACGGTCGCCTGATTATCCGCGAAAATTCGGGAACCCAGCACGGAACGCTTAATATAGGTGGCGGCTTGTTCAAGACCGAAGGCGATATTTCCTTTAAAGCAGGCAACTTCACTGGCGGCGGCATTTCGGTCGGCAACGATTCGGGCACAATCTTCCTCGAAACGGCTACTAAGAATTCCGCCAACCAGATTGCTCTCGATTTCGCGGAACTCACGCAAGTCGGCGACTACGACATTATATCGGTTAGCGATGTTGACGGCAGCTCGGGCTTCGAGTGGTCGCAGAACGACTTTGTCGTAAAGAATTTGAAAGAAGGATTGCTCTCGTCTCTCAACTGGAGCAACGGCAAGCTTACCGCGTCGATAACCTCGGCAGTGCCCGAACCTGCGACGGTAGCGGCAATCCTCGGCGTATTTGCCCTCGCATTTGCGGCATACCGCAGACGCAGGTAATAGTGTATATATAGTTTATTTTCATAGTACCTTTGCAAGGCGACCTTTCTCGGGGTTGCCTTTTTTTTGCGCGGTACTAACGCAATATGCAATGCGTTTGCCGCTTGGGGTGCGAAATTTTCCGAGCGGCAGTACAAAAAATTGCCGCCGCTTTCGGTTGCGGCGGCGCGTGGGGAAAAACCGAGCTATGCCCTGTCGAGCGAGCGGTAGTTGATTGCCTCCAAAAGCTGGTGCGTCTGGATTGTCTCGGTTGCCTCCAAGTCGGCTATTGTGCGGGCGACTTTCAAAATTCTGTCCCACGCGCGCGCCGACAGCCCGAGCTCCTCCATTGCGGCGGCGAGTATCGCGGACTGGTCGTCGTCGAGCTTGCAAAATTTCGCGATTTGCGAAGTCGTCATCGCCGCGTTGACTTTCGCAGCGCGCGGGGATTTTGCGAACCTGCGCTTCTGGATTTCGCGGGCTGCCTCGACTCGCTTGCGGATTTCGGCGGACGATTCGCTCGGCGCGGATTTTGCCAAATCGCTAATCGGCAGCGCGGACGCTTCGACGTGTATATCGATTCTGTCCAAAAGCGGCCCCGAGACCCGCGCCCGATACGCCTGAATTTGCGCGGGCGTGCAGGTGCATTTTTTCTTGGGGTCGCCCAGATGTCCGCATTTGCACGGATTCATTGCCGCCACTAACATAAATTTGCACGGGAAAGTCGTCTTGCCAGCCGCCCTTGAAATCGTCAGCTTCCCGTCCTCCATCGGCTGGCGCAGGTTGTCGAGTATCGAGCCGAATTCGGGCAGCTCGTCCAAAAACAAAACGCCGTTGTGCGCCAGCGAGACTTCCCCGGGCTTCGGGTTCGGCCCGCCGCCGGCAAGCCCGACTTTGCTTATCGTGTGGTGCGGGGCGCGGAAAGGTCTGCGGAAGAATTTGTTTTCCGAAAATTGCGTGAGCCCCGCCGCCGAGTATATCCCCAGAATTTCGAGAAATTCTTCGTGCGAGGGTAGGGGCATAATCGACGGAATCCGCTTGGCAATCATACTCTTCCCCGACCCAGGCGGCCCGACCATTAGCAGATTGTGCCCGCCCGCAACGGCGACCTCCACGGCGCGGCGGACTTGGTATTGCCCCTTTACATCGGCAAAGTCTGGCATGGCGTCGATTTGCTCGTGGGCGTTGAACGGCGACTCGTCAGCCGAAACGGGCGCGAGCTCCACATTCCCGCGCAGGAAGCCCACAAGCTCCCGCAAATCGCGCGGGGCGTATGCTTTGATTCCGTCGACAAGCGCGGCTTCGGCGGCGGATTCGGGCGGGAGAATTACCCCTTTTTTGCCGCTTTTGCGCGCGAGAAGCGCGAGCGACACTCCGCCGCAGATGTGGCGCAATGCGCCCGAAAGACTGAGTTCGCCCGCAATGATATAGTCGGCGAATTTGTCGCAGTCGAGCTCCCCGACGGACGCGAGGATTCCGAGGGAAATGGGCAGGTCGTAAATTGGGCCTTCTTTTTTGATGTCCCCTGGGGCGAGGTTGACGGTGGTTTTTGTAAGCGGCATCGCAAAGCCGCTGTTGGCCAAGGCGGACGAGACTCGGTTGATTGACTCCTTGACGGCGGCGTCGGGCAGCCCGACCACGAATGTTTTGGGTTCGCCGCGTTCGCCCGCGTTAACTTCGATTTCCACAGGCAGCGCCTCGACGCCCACGAGTGCGCCCGAATTTACTTTAGCCAACATCTTTTTTTCTATAATTTTATGCGACAATACCAGTACGGCGGCAGTGCCCGCAAGTTTAAATAATATGCAAAATTAAAAAGCTTGATAGTCCGCGCCGCCCGCCGCACAATATTTGCATGGATTCGGACGAAATGCAAAGGCGGCTTGCGAACGCCGCCGACAGGATTTTTAAGGCATTTGCGGGGAGCGGACGGACGCTTTGCGCGGCGGAGTCGTGCACGGGCGGGCTGGTGGGCTCGTCGATAGTCGCGATTTCGGGCGCGAGCGCGTTTTTCAAAGGTTCTGCCGTATGCTATTGCGACGAGGCAAAAATTTCGATTTTGGGAGTTTCGCGCGTAACATTGGAAAAGCATTTCGCCGAGAGCGCGGAGTGCGCCAAGGAGATGGCGTTGGGGGCTGCGCGCATTTTCGGCGCAACCGCCGCGGTATCGACGACTGGATTTTTGGACGCGAACGTCGGAGACAAGCCCGCGAATTTGAAGGGCACTGTCTTTGTGTGCGTCGCTCTCGACAGGGGCGGAAAATTCGATACGTTCGCCTCGCGCGTGAGTCTCGACCCGTCCGCGCCGCGCAACGTAAACCGCGCGATTGTCGCGGCGTGCGCGCTGGAGTCGCTTAGCCTCGCGCTTTCCGCCGTGTAGTTTTTTTTCTCGTGCGGGGAGTTTTTTTCGCGTACCGTCCGCCGCGCGGTTTCAGGGGGCGCGAAAATCCCTCCTATCCCCGCACCGTTCGGTGTGTTTTTTTCTGGCATGCACATTGAGGCTGCCCGTAGCCTTGTGCAATCAGTCAAGCGGAATGAATGAAGTTCGCTGGAATTTTTTTCTTTCACGCTGTCCGCCGTATGGTTTTTTCTCGCGTACCGTACGTCGCGTGGTTTTTTTCGGGCGCGCGAAAAATCCCCCTATCTCCGTGCCGCTTGCGCGCGATTTTTTAGAGGCGCGAAAAATCTCTCCCCCTATCCCCGCATTGTCCTCCGCTCGATTTTTTCGGGCGAATTTTGCAAAAAAGGAAGGACGCGCCCAGCGAAAGGCGCGTCCCTTTTGTTTTCTATTTTATGCGGAAAATTAGAATTTGGGGTGGCAGATAGTCGTATCGCCCGCGGCAACGACAAAATCGTCGCCTTCGCTCCACTGATTGTCGTTTACGAGAATCTTGAAGGAGATGTTGCCTTTGGATACGGCCTGTTCCCAGAGCCATTCGTCTTCGCCGATGCACTGCATCGGGACGCCGACGTTCCAGTCGAGTCCGCCGCCGAGGCCGCGAATGAACAGCTGGTTGCCCCAACCCGCGTTATATTTTGCGATGACTCTCGTGGTCTTTTTCGCGGTCTGCGTCTTTTTGCACTTCTTTTCGGAGGCGCATTCGCAGGCTACGGGAGCGGCTTCGGCTTTCTTTGCGGCCGCCTTCTTCACGGTAGTCTTGGTTGTTGTTTTTTTGACTGTCTTTTTTGTAGCAGGCATTTTGTTCCCTTTCTTAATAAAGAGATTAACGTCTCTTTTATTGGGGCGTATTATCTTACGACAACGCGGGGCAAATCAAGCTTTATTTTTGCCCCGAATTTTTGCCGCAGACTCACTTGCAAATATTATCGGAATAAACGCGCCGAAGCTTAATTTTGTTTCGGCGGAAAAACAAAAAACCCGCAATTTTTTTTGCGGGTTTTTATTCTGGCTTGGAGGTATCCCGTTTTGAAGAGACCCGCCCGTGCCACATTGAGGAGCGTTGAGTTATTCCTCCGCGCTCTGTTTTTGCGCGGCGGATTCTTTCGCGATTTTGTCGGAAACTACGCTTGCGGCGGAGATTTCCGCGAAAGCGCGTTCGACGTTCGCCTTGAGGTTCGCCAAGTCCTTGTTGCCCGCGTCTGCGGCGGGGGCTGTGAACTTGGAAACGTAGAGAATGTACGCGTCGGAGGCGAGCGTCTGCATCGCCGAGACCTTGCCCGCGCCGAGCTTGGGAAGTTCGGACGAGGCGACTGCGTAAAGCGCGTAATTTGCGTAGTCGGGGCGCGCGGTCGCGATTACATAGTCGTTGAAGGTTTTGATTTCCGCACCGCCTTCCTTCGCGATTTTCTCGAAGGATTTTTCGTCGGTCGCCTTTTGGAGAGCTTTTTCGAGAGTCGCGGCGCGTTCGGAGAAGAGGTTTTTCTTAACGTCCGCCTTGAAATCGGCTTCCGCCTGAGCTTTGACCTGCTCGAATTTCGGCAGATAGGACGGGGCTTTTTCGGCGAGGATAACGACGTACACGCCGTCGGCGGCGGGAACGGGGTCGGAGACGAAGGATTTTTCGTCGAGCGACATACCCGCCTGTGCGACTGCGGGGAGCACGCCGTCGGGGAGTTTTGTGTCGGTCTTGCGGATAAGGGGGAGCTTTTTGACTTCAGCCTGCGTGTCGGCGACGAGCTTTTTAAGCTCTGCGGACGCCATTTTCACGCCCGCGTCGTAGACGGACACCGTGAAGTTGACGGCGGCGTCGGCGGCGGCTCTGAGGGCGGAGTCGGCGAGCGCGTCGGCTGCGACTTTGTCGGAGATTTCCGAGAGGGCGGGGACGTAGGGTTTGCCGTCCTTTTGCGTCGCGTACTTGTTCATGTTCGCGCCGTAGAATTCCGCGATTTCGGCTTTCGTGGGGGCGGAGACTTTCGAAGCGTATTTCACCGAGGGGAAGAATACGGTTTCAAGCACCGCGCCGTCGCCGATTCTGTACTTTTCGATGTTCGCCTTAAAGAAAGGTTCGACTTTCGCGGAATCGAGCTTGATTTGTGGGTTGAATTTTTCAAAGGAGAGAACCGCCGCTGCGAAGTTCCATTTGCCGTAGAATTTTTTGTATTGGCCTTCGATGTAGGATTCGGGCAGGTAGCCAGGCCCCGCGACGAGCTTTTCGACTTTGGCGGCGAGAGCGTTTTCGGAGAGAATGTAGGAGAGCATTTCTTCGCTCATTCTGCCGCGTTCTTCGACGAATTTTTTCCATGCGTTGGGGTCGAATTTACCGTCGGCGGACTGGAAAATCGGGGCGGATTGCACGTAGTCCCTGAGTTCGGCTTCCGAGATGCGGGTCAGCCCGAGCTGGCGTCCGAGCGAAAGCAGATACGCCTGACGGAGCATAAGTTGGCTGAGCTGCTGCTGCGTGCGCAGGTTCTTGTTGCCCAAAATTGCGTCGTAGACTGCGAGCGTCTGGAGGTTGTTGCGGACATTTTCGTCGCCGAGGTCGTATCCGAAAACGATTTTGTTGTTGTCCCACGCGCGGTTTCTGTCGCCGAGGAACGGCACTTGTCCGATTGTGAACACGAACGCGATAATAATGGCAACCAACAGCACCATAAACACGGGTTTGTGGTGCTTTTGCAAAACTGTTTGAATCCAGGTAATCATACTGTAAATTTTTAAAGGTGCGAATGTAAGCCGATTTGGACGGCGTGTCAACATTTGAAAGCGACAAAAATGGGCGGATTTGGTGGTTGTAAAAACGCCCCGAAACGCCCATATTTTTTCGCGATGACTGAAAAGACAGACACGGCGTTGATTTTGTGCGCGGGCTACGGCAGCAGGCTGCGTCCGCTCACCGACAAACTCCCCAAGCCGCTTTTGCCCGTGCGCGGGCGGCCGATTTTGTTTTCGATTTTGGACAAACTCCGCGCGGCGGGAATCGGCAGATTTTTCGTGAACGTCCACCACAAACCCGAGGCGTTTGCTGAGGCGTTCGGTTTGACGGCGGACACGTTCGCGGGCGGGGCGCGGACGGCGCAAACGCAGTATTGCGGCTGCCCGCTCGTGCTCGTTTACGAGCCCGAAATATTGGAGACGGGCGGGGCTGTGGCGAATCTGCTTGCGCATATGGACAAGTTCGCCGCACTCGCCGTGCACAACGGCGACATACTTTTCGACGCCGACCCTTCGGAATTTCTCGCCCGAGCCGCCGAAAACCTCGCCGACCCGAAGTGTTGCGCTACGCTGTGTTTGCGCAGCGGCGGGAATCTGTCGAACGTTGGCGTGGACGCGGACGGCGACGTTTGCGATATGCGTTTTACGCTGAAGTCGCCGTACGAAAAGCTCGCGCAATATACGGGCTTTTGCGTGCTGAATCCGCGCAGCTACGATTACTTTGCGGCTGCGGATAAACCGAAGTTTTCGATTGTCGAGACGTTTTGCAAAATGCTCTCGGACGGCGGGCGGATAGGCGGAGTTCTCTGTGACGGCGGCGAATGGGCGGACATCGGCACGCGCGGGGAATTTGCGCGGCTTAACGCGGGCGGGCTGCCCGACGAATGGACTGCGTTGGCGCGCCTTTGCGACGCGGGTTTCCCCCCAGACGGTGCGGAGCTTTCGGCGGTCGCGAAGGGGGCTTCGACGCGCAGGTTTTTCAAATTCAAGACGGGCGGGAGCGGGCGCGTCGCGTGCTTTTATTCGGACACCCCGCGCGAAAATTATCTGTACGCGCCGCTTGCGAAGTTTTTGCATTCGCGCGGAATTCCCGTCCCCGAAATATTTTTCGACGACCCCGACGGGCGCGCAATCGTTATGCAGGACGCGGGCGGGGCGGATTTGGGCGAAGTTGCCGACTCAATCCGCAATAATTCGTATTTTGCCGCATTGCGGGCAGCTAAAAAGCTTCATTCGCTCCGCGCTTCGGACTTCGCCGCGGCGGGAATCGAGCTTTGCGCGCCGTTCGACAAAGCTTTGTACGATTGGGAGCAGGACTACTTTTTCGGCGAGTGTGCGCGCGGTGCTTTCGGGCTTGATTTGCCGCGCCCCGACGCGGATTTCTCGCGGATTTATTCGGTTCTTGCGTCCGCTCCGTCCGTTCCGCTTTTCAGGGATTTCCAGTCGCAAAACGTCATCGTGGACGACTCTGAAAAAACCGTAAAAGTCATAGATTTTCAGGGAATGCGGCTCGGCAACCCCTTTTACGATGTCGCGTCCCTGCTTTTCGACCCTTACATAAAAAAACCTTTCTCCGACGATTTTATCGACGCCGCGTTGCGCGAATATCTCGGGGCGGAGGCGTCGGAGGCGGATTTTGTCGGGGCGCAAAAAATGCTTTATTTTGCGGGGGCGGAGCGGCTCTTGCAGGCGTTGGGCGCGTACGGATTTCTGTCGCAAAAGCGCGGGCGGACGGAATACACAAAGTATTTCAAGCCCGCCGCGCGCAATCTGCTGGCTTGTGCCGACCGCTGCGGTCTCGCGCAAATCGCCGCTTTTGCGGGGCAAATAATAAAAAAATCCGAAAAGTTTTCCGATTAGCGCGGCAGTCGCAGCCGCCGCAAATTTCGACAAAAAAGGCGGAAATCCGCATCGGATTCCGCCGTTTTTTTGTCGAAAAAAATAAAACCTACGCGAGCGCGTTTTTGATTTTAAGGCAGGTTTCGACGAGCGACTCGAGCTTTGAAAGCGGTAGTTGCGTCGCCGCGTCCGAGAGTGCCTTTTCGGGGGTCGGGTGGGTTTCTATGAACATTCCGTCCGCTCCCGCGGCGACCGCCGCCTTTGCGATTAGTTCGACGTACTTTCTGTCGCCGCCGCTAACGCCGTCTCCGCGACCGGGCAGTTGCACCGAGTGCGTTGCGTCGATGATTACGGGCGTGCCGTTTTCCGCCATAATCGAAATCGCCCGCATATCGACAACGAGATTGCCGTAGCCGAATGTCGAGCCGCGTTCCGCCTGCCAGATTTCCGAAGCCCCAGCCTCGCGCAATTTTGCGACGACGTACTTCATATCGTACGGCGAGAGAAATTGCCCCTTTTTGACGTTGACCGCCTTGCCCGTCTGCGCCGCCGCAACGAGCAGGTCGGTTTGGCGGCAGAGGAATGCGGGGATTTGCAGGGCGTCGCAGACTTCCGCGACGGGCGCGCATTGATGCGATTCGTGAACGTCCGTGATTGCGGGCAGCCCGAAATGCTCCTTGACTGCCGCCAGAATTTTCAGCCCCTCTTCAAGCCCCGGCCCGCGCGGGCTTTTTATGCTCGTGCGGTTCGCCTTGTCGAAGCTGCCTTTGAAGAGGACTGTCAGAAAGTCGGAATACTTGTCGGCAATCCGCGCGACTTCCTCGGCGACTTGAAAGCTCAGGTCGCGCGATTCGAGCGAGCAGGGCCCCGCAACCAGCAGGAATTTGCCCGATTTTGCGTCGAAAATCATTTCGATTTAGCCCTTTTGAGAGCCTCGCCGACGAACGCGCAGAAGAGCGGGTGCGGCTTGGAGGGCTTCGATTGGAACTCGGGGTGGAATTGTACGCCGACCATCCACGGGTGGTCTTTGACTTCCACGATTTCTACGAGGTTGCGCTTGGGGTTCAAGCCCGCAACCGCCAAGCCCGCTTCTTCGAGCCTCTTGCGGTATGCGTTGTTGAATTCGAAACGGTGGCGGTGGCGTTCGCGGACGGTGTTTTGCCCGTACGCCTTTTGCGCCTTCGAGCCCTCGACCAGCGCGCATTCGTACGAGCCCAGACGCATAGTCGCGCCCTTGTCGACGATGTTCTTTTGGTCGTCCATAATCGTGATTACGGGGTAGAGCGTGCTTTCGTTGAACTCCGCGCTGTTCGCGCCGTCGAGTCCGAGAACGTCGCGGGCGTATTCGATTACCGCAATCTGCATACCGAGGCAGATTCCGAAGTAGGGGATTTTGTTTTCGCGCGCGTATTTCGCCGCGAGGATTTTGCCCTCGATGCCCCTGTCGCCGAAGCCGCCTGGGATAAGGATTCCGTCGACGCCCTCGAGGTACTTTTGCGCGCCCTCCTTTTCGACGTCTTCGGAGTCGACCCTCACGATTTTCACGGAGCAGTCGTTGCCGACGCCCGCGTGAGCGAGCGATTCGTAAATCGATTTATAGGCGTCCTGCAGGTCGATGTATTTTCCGACAACCGCAATCGTTACGCTCCCGCCCTTGGGGGAAACGAGCCTGCGGACGATGGAGTTCCACGCAGTCATATCGCTGTCGGGCGCGTCGATTCCGAGCTTGTCGACAACGAGCTTGTCCACACCCTCTTCCGCGAGCATCAGCGGGAGTTCGTAAATCGAGTGCTTGACGTCCATTTCCTCGATAACCGCCTTTTGTTCGACATTGCAGAAAAGCGA
This sequence comes from Opitutia bacterium UBA6410, assembly GCA_002437405.1. Taxonomy (GTDB): domain Bacteria; phylum Verrucomicrobiota; class Verrucomicrobiia; order Opitutales; family Intestinicryptomonadaceae; genus Merdousia. Next base: position 70,291 of record DJPO01000114.1, read on the forward strand.
GAGCTTTTGGCGCATGTCTTCGGTCATCGGCTGTTCGGTGCGGCATACGAGAATGTCGGGTTGGATACCGATTTCGCGCAGTTTCGCGACACTCTGCTGCGAGGGCTTTGTCTTGAGCTCGCCCGCCGCCTTGAGGTAGGGCAGGAGCGTTACATGGATAAAGAGCACGTTTTCCTTGCCGACTTCGAGCGAGAATTGGCGCAGGGCTTCGAGGAACGGCAGGCCTTCGATGTCGCCGACAGTCCCGCCGATTTCGGTGATGAGCACGTCGACGCCTTCGCCCGCGGCGTACAGGCGCGCCTTGATTTCGTTCGTGACGTGGGGGATTACCTGAACGGTTTTGCCGAGGTAGTCGCCGCGTCTTTCCTTTTGGAGGACGTGTTCGTAGATTTGCCCGGAAGTTAGGTTGTTGAATTTGCTGAGCTTGCAGTGGGTGAAGCGTTCGTAGTGCCCGAGGTCGAGGTCGGTTTCCGCGCCGTCGTCGAGCACATAGACTTCGCCGTGCTGGAAGGGGCTCATCGTCCCGGGGTCTACGTTGAGGTAGGGGTCGAATTTTTGGATTCTGACATTGAGTTTTCTGGTTTCGAGGAGAGCTCCGAGTGCGCCCGAAGTGAGCCCTTTGCCCAAAGATGAAACCACGCCGCCTGTAATAAATATATATTTCATTTCGGGGCTAATTTTAAACAACAAAACGGCGGGGGTTGGCAACAATATAATTGCGCGGCGGTCGATTTAAATTTTTTTTTCTTTATTATTAAGTTCTTGCGTTTTCGGAGGTTTTCGGCGCAAACGGCGGGCGCAAAAACGGCGGCGCGGAAAATTGCGCGGAGAAAAATGCGGCTCACGCGCAAAAAAAGAGGAAAGCACGCAAGGCGCGGGGGAGACGAAAAATTCGTACTCAAAATGCGCCCCGCACAAAAGCGCGTGCCCCAAGACGCGGAGAAAAAATGCACGCATGGCGCAGGCGCGCGCCGCCGCAAAACACAAATTCGAAAAAACGCGAAGCGGCAATAAGTAAAACGCAAAAAAAATTCGGAGCGCGCAAAAATAAAAAACGCAAAAAAAGGCGGAGAGCGATAGCCGCTTCCGCCGATTTTCTTTTATGGATAAAAAACTATTCCTCTTCTTCTTCGCCTTCTTCGTCGGAGGACTGAATGTCCGAGCGCAGGATATTCGCCGAGCCGCCTCTGATAGCCTGCCCGATGTTGAACGTACGCTGGGTTTGCCCGTAGATTTTCAGCAGCCCGTTGCGGGTTTCGTCGTCGCGCATGGAGGTGAACCAGCTGACGTGTCCGTCGGTGAATGCCATTATACCGCCTTCGTCCTTGAATACGCCATCGTTCATGTCCCAAGAGCCGTTGGGCTTGAGGCCGCGAGACCAGACGAGCGGAGTGCCCGAGGGGGCGTTGGGTTCGGTGCGGTTGGCGACTTCCCAGGAAATCGGGTACGCCTTAAATTCGGGGTTGATTTGAGTGGAAGTGCCTACGCGGTTGACGACCGAAAGGGGCATCGGCGCGCCTTCTGCGGCTTTTTCGGCGACGGCTACGTCGAAGTCGAGAATCCACATCGACGGTTCGTTCATTTCGCCGTATCTTGCGAGCTTTTCCGCCCAGCCGTAGATGTCCTTGGCGGCAATCATTCTGGACTTCGAGCCCGTTCTTGCGGCGGAAATCCACGCGTTGGAAATGCTGCGCGCGGCGTTTTGCGCTTTAACTTGGTCGCCCTTGCCCATTACGGACGCCAAATTCGGCATAATCAAGCTTGCGAGCACGCCGATAATCGCGATAACGATGAGCAATTCTACGAGAGTGAAACCTTTTGATGTTTTTCTATTATTCATAGTGGTTTAAATTATGGGGGTTGGGGTTTTCCTTTTTTCCGAAAACATATTTGTAGATTTTTCGCGGGATTTCAAGCATTTTTCTCGATTTCCTCCGAAAGCAAATAGTCGCAATAAAAAACTTGAAAGAATGCGGGGGAAGGGTTGTAATCTCCGCTCGATATTCATTTTTTTATGAGAGCCGCGGAAATTTGAGAGAAATGCAAGAGGAAGAGAAGAAAGTCGCAGACGTACGCCGCGAGGACGGCTACACGCTTTATGATTTGGTCAGTATGTCCGACAATGCCGAGCTCGACAGGCTCGACGACGACACTCTTCTAAAGACAAGTCCGCACATACTCTCGGTCTTTCTCTCGCGACTGGACGTCGACACCCAGCGGCAGATTTTGCGGCGTTTTTCGCCCGAAAAGGTTTCGGAAATCGTCTCGGAGATGGACTCCGACCAGTCCGCAGAGCTCGTTTCCGAAATGCGCGAGCACCGCGCGGTCTCGGTTCTGAACGAAATGGAGCCAGACGACGCCGCCGACATCGTCCGCGAGCTCGAGGACGACGACCGCGACCGACTGCTCAAGGGAATGCAGAAATCGCAGCCCGAGGCGGCGGAGGACGTTCTCGAACTTCTCGAATATCCCGAGGACACGGCGGGCGCGATTATGAATCCGCACGTGGCGACCCTGCGCTCGGAGATGACGATTGACGAGGCAATCGGCGCGGTTCGCAAGATGCGTGACGAGTACGAAAACATCTATTATCTATATGTAGTCGACGCCGAGGACATTTTGGAGGGCGTCGTTTCGATGCGTTCGCTGCTGCTCGCGCCCAAAGGGGCGAAAGTCGGGCAGATAATGCGTACGGGGCTTATCGGGCTGCTCGCGCCGACGATGGACAAGGAAATCGTCGCGCACATAATGGCGGACACGAATTTCCACACGCTGCCCGTCGTCGATTCCGACGGCGAGCTGCTCGGGATTATCACGCACGACGACGTAATCGACATCATGCGCGAGGAAAATACCGAGGATATCCAGAAAATGGCGGGCGCGGGCGCGGACGAAGGCATCTTCGACCCGATTTTCACGAGTATCCGCCAGCGCACGCCGTGGCTGCTTGTAAATTTGTGTACGGCGTTTGTGGCGTCGGCGGTTGTCGGGCTTTTCGACGCGGACATCGCGGTTCTGCCGATTCTGGCGGTATTTATGCCGATAATCGCGGGAATCGGCGGAAACACGGGGGCGCAGACGCTCGCGGTTACGGTGCGCTCGATTGCCCTCGGGGAAGTGGAAATGTTCGATATGACGCGCGTGTGTGTCCGCGAGACGATGAAGGGGCTTATTAACGGATTTCTGATAGGAATGCTCGGCGCGTGTCTTGCGCTTGTCGTCACGGCGCGTTGGGACTTCTCGATTATCGTCTGGACTGCTATGCTGATAAATATGTCGCTGGGCGGATTCATGGGCAGCTTCATTCCGTTTACTTTGAAAAAATTCGGGCTCGACCCCGCGAGCGGTTCGTCGATATTCACGACGGGCTGCACGGACACGGGCGGATTTTTTATCTTTTTGGGGCTCGGAGCGTTCTTCCTTTTGTAGAATTTTTTTTCTTTTTTTGTTTTTTGCGCGAAGGGGCATGTTGTGGTGTTTTTTTTTGCGCGGGGCGGCTTGGTTCGTGGTTCGGACACTTGTTCTGGCGCGGGCGTAGGAAATTTCGGGACGCGCCCGCTGCGACCCGCAACTCGGGCGTTGCAAGGAAATTCCAACGCAGTGTTGACTTGCCCGCGTTTTGGTGTATTTTTCTTCATATGAAAAAATACATATGTTTGTTGGCGTCCGTCGTAATCGCGGCGGGCGGATTGTTCGCAGCTCCCCAAAACACAACGATAAAAGTTTGGGACGGCGTAAAAATGCCCGGGAATATCACCAAGCCCCACGACTACTCGAAGTCCAAGTGGAAGCCCCAGATAGCTTCGGTCGTCGAACCCAAGCTGCACCTGCGGTTGGTCGAGGGCGAAACTCCCCGCGCATTCGTGCTAATCTCCCCTGGAGGCGGATATTCGAACCTTTGGTCGATTAACGGCGAGGGGCTAAGCTACGCCGACTACTTTAATAAGAACGGAATATCGGCGGGCGTCTTGGAATACAGAGTCCCCGAAAATTTCGACGGGGCGATGATGGACATTCAGCGCGCAATAAGGCTCGTTCGCAAACACGCAAAGCAATGGAATATCGACCCGAACAAAATCGCGGTGATGGGCTTTTCCGCAGGCGCGAGTCTCTCGGCGCGCGCGAGTACGAACTTCGACAAAAATTCGTACGAGCCGATTGACGATACCGACAAGCTTTCGGCGCGTCCCGACTTCACGATTTTGATGTATCCCGCATATTGCTCGCAGCCCGAAAAGGACAGGCGTTTCCATAAGGGCGGGCCGAAGAAGGGCGACGACTACAACACGCGCTACGCAATCGCCGACTGGAACAAGGTAGGCGAAAAAACTCCCGAGGCGTTTATCGCGCAGACCCAGCCCGACATCTATGTGGACGCGTCCCTCGCGTACTACTTGGCGTTGAAGGACGCGGGCATTCCCGCCGAATTGCACATGTATCCCACGGGGCAACACGGCGGCATTCCCAGAGACGACGTTCTTGCCGCGCTGCTCAAGAACCTCAACAAGAGGTGGAAGTAGTTTTGCCTTTTTTGCGGCGTTCGCGGCTTCCCCGTCCCTGAAACTTCCACAGGGGGGCGGGGCATTGGAGTTGGGAACGGACGCTTCGCGAAACATGTCTCCGCACGGTCGCGTGAAATTTTCGACAAGATCTACCGTGCGGGGAATTTTTTTATAAAATAATAAATCGATAAACTGCTATGAAAAACGAACTGAAATATTTTGCCATAATGCTCGCGTCCGCGATGTTTCCGCTATGTGCTGTTGCGGCGTTTACGGAAGTTAGCGTAAAAGACAAGCCCGTTGTGCAAGTTCCATTCAAACCGTTCGCAGACGAATCCCCGAGCCTCCTGCCGCCGAATAAAAAATGGAAACTCGTCTGGAACGACGAATTCAACGGGACGGAAATCGACAAGACAAAATGGATGTGCCGCGAATCGTTCTGGGGGCAGGATTTCCCCGCATTCGCGCACAACTATGAGGGGGTGGAAATGACGGGCAAAACCGTGCGCCTGCACCTATTGCGAAAAGGGGACGACTTCTGCTCGCCGCACCTCCAAACGGGGTCGCTGACATACGACATTCCCAAAGATTCAAAGGGATTCTGGCCTTTCGGCAAATACCGCAAACCGCTTTTTATGCATAAATACGGCTATTACGAAATCCGCTGCCGACAGCCGAAAAACGCGGGTTGGCACTCGGCTTTCTGGTTGCAAGCCCCTGGAGTCGGTTCTTCGCCGAATCCCGAAGTTGCGGGCGTCGAAACAGACATAATGGAAAACTACAATCAAATCAAGAAAGGGCGCATAGTCGGCGGCAACGGTTGGAACGGATACGGCAAAGACAGCAAGTGGTTCGGGCACTTCTCGTGGGAATACGAAGCCGATGCCGACGGTTGGTGCTACTACGGCGTGGATTGGTCTCCGAAAGGCTACACATTCTATGCAAACGGCAAAAAGGTCGGAGAGCAAAATAGTCCCGTTTCACACGTCGAACAATTCATTTTGGTTTCCACCGAACCTGGGGGATACAGAAACACCCAAGGCAACGACGGCGGACTTTCCGCACGCAAACGCGAGTGGGGCAAACCCGTTCCCGAATTGTTCAAGGCGGTTCTGCCCGACTTCTTTGAAGTGGACTTCGTAAGAGTCTACGACGAAGTTCCGAATAATAGCAGATAGAAAGGCGCGGTTATCCGTTCCGCTATATTTGACTAAGAACGCATTTGAGACGCTTCGCGTCGCCCAACAAAAAAACCGCAATCCCTTTGGGAATGCGGTTTTTTCAAATGGGTGCAGGGAGTGGATTTGAACCACTGACCTTCAGGTTATGAGCCTGACGAGCTACCATGCTGCTCCACCCTGCGTCAATAATTAAGTGCCCTATACAATATAGTTGTTCGGAGGATTGCAAGAAAATTTTTCGATTATTCTAAATTTTTTCTTTCGCGCCCCCGATTCCCGCGCTTAAAACGGCGGAATGAAACGCTTTTTGAACGGCGATACGTCCGTGCGTTGCTCGAAAATTTTGAAGAGCTGCGCGCAAATTGCGGCGTCCTCGAACGCGTCGTGGTGCTTGAATCCGCCGAGCCCGAAAGTCTGGGCGAGCTCGTTGAGCCTGTTTCCGCCGCGCCCGAACATCTTGCGGCTGATTGCCAGCGTGCAGATGTAGTCGAACTCTTCAGCGTCCGCGGGGCGGAATTGCGCGAGACACGCGCGCAGGCAGGAAATGTCGAACGGCGCATTGTGCGCAACTACCGTGTCGGAAAGTAGCGGGCGGATTTTTCGCCAAATCTGCGGGAAGGTCGGCGCGCCCTCCACGTCCTGCGGGAAAATCCCGTGAACCTGAATGCATCTGTTGTCGAAATAGGTCTGCGGATTTATCAGCGAATTGAATGTCGCGACGGTCTTGCCGTTTTCGACGCGCACAAGCCCCACTGCGCAAACGGAGCAGCGTTCGCAGTTGGCAGTTTCGAAGTCTATTGCCGTGAAGTTCATTGATTGCCGTGGAGCGGAGCGGCTCGGTTTTCCGCCCTCCGCCTCTATATATAATACTCAAACGCATGCGCGCGCCGCCGCAAGTATTTTGTCGTTCTTCGCAAAAAAATCCGATTTTTTGAAAATAATGCTTGCAATGTATCTTAAAAAAACAAATATCGGAAAACTATTTTTTATAAAAATTTAGAAAAAACACAAAAAACACTTGACTAAGTAGGCGCGAATCCTAAAGTGCCATACTTTTCTTTACATAGATGAATACGACAATAGCAAAGAAAGACGAGCAGAAGCAATGGTATGTGGTCGATGCGACCGACCAAGTGCTGGGTCGTTTGGCCGTAAAAATCGCCAACGTACTCCGCGGACGCCATAAGCCTATTTACACGCCCAATACCGACTGCGGCGACCACGTAGTTGTAATCAACGCGGAAAAAATCCGCGTGACCGGCAAAAAGGAAGACCGCAAGGAATATATGTTCTACAGCGGCTACGTCGGCGGCGAAAAATACGTTAAGCTTTCTGATTTTCGCGCACGCAAACCCGAATATATCATCGAAGCGGCGGTCAAGGGAATGCTCCCCAAGAACAAGCTCGCCCGCGATATGTTCCTCAAGCTGCACGTTTACGCCGGCTCCGAACATCCGCATGCCGCGCAACAACCCAAACCCTTTAACTTCTAATTAAAATATGAGCGACAGCGAAATTTTTGTCACCGTCGGTCGCCGCAAGACCTCCGTCGCGCGGGTACGTCTCGGAAAAGGCACAGGCAAGATTCTTGTCAACGAAAAGCCCATCGCCGACTACTGCTACACCGACCAGCTCCATATGATCGCCACGCGTCCCCTCGTTTGCACGGGCTTGCAGGACGCTGTTGACGCCGACATCAGCGTCAAGGGCGGCGGCCCCGTCGGTCAGGCGGGCGCAATCAGCCTCGGTATCGCACGCGCCCTCGAAAAGATGGACGCAACTTTGCGAGCGCCCCTCAAGAAGGACGGCTTGATGACTCGCGACCCCAGAGCCAAGGAACGTAAGAAGTCCGGTCAGCCCGGTGCGCGTAAGCGTTTCCAGTTCTCAAAGCGTTAATCGTTTCAAGAACACTTTCCACTGGAGCCCTTCCGCGAATGCGGTGGGGCTTTTGTGTTTTTCCCTCTCGGCTCTTTGTACATACTCTATCATACGGCGCGAATCCATGCGGCTTTCGGGAGGCTTCGGACGTTTTCGGACGGCTACGGAGGCTTTCGGACGTTTTCGAGCGGTTTTTCGGACGGCTTCAGAGGCTTTCGGCGGCTTTCGGAACGGTTTCGGTGGCTTTCGGGAGCTTCGGGCATTTCGGACGGCTTTGGGCATTATTGTTCGCAGTCTCGAGTTGCGCGCGCGTTGCCCACTGGCGCGTTGGCGTTTGAATAGGCGCGCGTTGTTCGCAGTCTCGCTTTTGTCTGCGAATTGCGCAATTCCCGTACAAATCCCAGCGCACTTGCCCAGACTGCAACGCTACAGCCCGAACGGCGACGTTCTCTTCCGAACCGTGGATTTATTCCTGAATTGCGGCATGCCTTCTCGGGCGGCGTGGTTCTCGTTCAGTTGCGGAAATTCTTCCCGAATGGCGGTGAGCTTGCGGGCTGTCGTGTCCGCGCGGGCTTGCTTGGCGCACTTGACCGTGGCGGCTGCGGCGGCGGAGACAGCTGGCATTTGGGCGGCGTTGAGTGCAGGTGGCAAATTCGGCTTTCGTCGGGTGCGGCTGGCTAACGGCTGGGGCAACAACGGTCTCGACGGCAAACTTGCGGCTGGCGCGCGGCGGCGGGGAACTCGGTTGACGTCTGGGTTGCCAATCCTGCGTGCGATGCGTGAAATGCAAAGGTCTGCCAAACGATGCAACAGGGGCGTGATATGCCTTTCGGTGAATGCGCGTTCTCTTGCCAGCGGCGGTACTTGGGAGTTGAAAATGCTTTTGCGGGGGCTTACGGAGTGCCCATAATTGCGGGGTTCTGCAGTTCGCTGGGCATCCTCCCTATTCGGATTTGCGCGGTTTGGCGGTCGAGTCTGGAGGATTCGCAAAGCGGCGGTGCGTCGGCATTTCGGCGGGCTGTTTGCGGGGAAATTTTTTTTCACGGGGCAGTGAATAATTGAGCGTTCTTTAGGCGCGCGGTGCGGGATTTTTCAAACGCGCCGTGGCAAAACAAAAACAAAAAATTTCAGAATAAAAAACTACCGAAAGGTCGGAAAAATATGTCGAAAATCAAGGCAGGAATAACGGGCGCATCGGGCTATGCCGGCGTCGAAATCGTCAAACTTTTGGCTCGCCACCCGAACGTCGAGTTGGCGTGCGTAACCTCCCGCAGCTTAGCGGGCACTTCCGTTGCAGATACGATGCCCGCACTCCGCCACCTCCTCCCCGACGGTATGAAATTCACGGCGTCCTCGCCCGCAGAACAGGCGAAGATGGACATCGACGTCTGGTTTTTGGCATTGCCGCACGGCGCGGCGGCGGAATACGCAAAGGCGCTCGTCGAGGCTGGCAAAACGGTTATCGACCTTTCCGCCGACTTCCGCCTGCACTCGCTCGACATCTACCGCGAATACTACAAAGAGGAACACAAAGCCCCCGAGCTTCTCAAGCTCGGCAAGTATGTAATTCCCGAGCTGTTCCCCGTCTCGAAGTCCGACAAGCTCATAGCGTGCGCGGGCTGCTACCCCACGAGCATACTCGTTCCGCTCATTCCGCTTATGCGCGCTAACGCAATCGGGCGCGAGCACATTGTAATCGACTCGTACAGCGGCGTTTCGGGCGCGGGCAAGAAGTCCGATTTGGCGTATGCGTTCTGTGAGAGAAACGAGAGCGCGAAGGCGTACGGGCTGCCCAAACACCGCCATTTGTCGGAAATCGAAGAGGAGCTTTCCCTCGCGGCGAACGAAAAAATTCTCGTGCAGTTCAATCCGCACCTCGCGCCGATGTCGCGCGGAATTTCGACGACAATCACGCTGCCCGCAAAGGGCGAGGGCGTCGAAAACATCTACAAAATCTGGAACGAAACGTACGCGGGCAAGCCGTTTGTCAAAGTGCTGCCCAGCGGCTCGTATCCCGACACCCTCCACGTTTGCGGCACAAACCGCTGCGACATCGCCGCGGTCTACGACCCGCGCACGAAGAACATCGTAATCTGTTCGGTAATCGACAACATCGTCAAGGGCGCGAGCGGTCAGGCGGTTCAGATTATGAACCTGATTTTCGGCTTTGACGAAACGGCTGGATTGCTCTAATTTCAATGGAAATTTAAAAACAAAATGAAGGAAAAATTCGACATCGAAGTGCGCGAGGACGTTTCGGGACTCGGGCTTGTAAAGGGATTCAAAGTCGGCGCGGCGGCGTGCGACATCAGAAATAAAAACGACTACGAACGCCTCGACTTGGCTCTCGTGGTTTCGGAAACTCCCGCCGACGCCGCGGGCGTGTTTACGACAAACGACGTAAAAGCGTCGCCCGTATTGCTGGACATCGCCCGCTTGAACGCCTCGCCCAAAATGCGCGCGATAGTCGCCAACAGCGGCAACGCAAACGCCTGCACGGGCACGCGCGGCGACGAAGACTCCGACAAAATGTGCGCCCTCGCGGCGGCCGCAGTCGGCTGCGAAAAGTCGCAGGTATTGGTCTGCTCGACGGGCAGAATCGGCGAATTTATGCCGATGGAGAAAGTCGCAAAGGGCGTGGCGGAAGCCGCGGCGGGGCTTTCGAACTCGGACGAACGCAGCGTGGCGGCAAGCCGCGCGATAATGACTTCCGACACCCGCCCCAAGACGGTAATCGCGACAGTTTCGTTCGGCGGGCGCAAGATTTCGGTCGCGGGAATGGCGAAGGGCGCGGGAATGATTGAGCCGAATATGGCGACGATGCTCGCGTTCATAGTCTCGGACGCTGCGGTCGAACAAAAGCTCCTCAAAAAGCTCCTCAAGGAATGCGCCGACAAGACTTTCAACAGAATGACGGTAGACGGCGACATGAGCACCAACGACACCGTTCTCTGCCTCTGCAACGGCGCGGGCGGCGTTTCGGTCGACGAATCCGACGAAACCGCTCTCGAGGCGTTCAAGGCTGCGTTGCTGGCGGTCTCCCGCGCGCTCGCCCGCAAAATCGTGGGCGACGGCGAGAAAATCACGAAGGTCGTTGAAGTCAAAGTAAGCGGCGCGCGCGACATCGCGCAGGCGGAGAAAATCTGCCGCAGTATCGGAAATTCGCTTTTGGTGAAGTCGTCGTGGTTCGGCGAAGACCCGAATTGGGGGCGTCTCACGGACGCGGCGGGCTACGCGCGTACGGGGCTCGAATACTACAAAATCGACCTCGACTACGACGGCGTCGCGGTTCTGAAAAAGGGGCAGCCCGTTGCGGAAAACAAGCCGCTTTGGAAGAAAATCGTCTCGCAGAAAACGTTTACGATAAATATGAACCTCAATCTCGGCGACGCGGAGGAATCTATTCTCGCCGCCGACCTGACCGAGGGATACGTCAATTTCAACAAGGGCGAATAGCCCGATTACGGCAATGGAAATTTCGGAAGTCTCGAAGAAGGCGGGAGTGCTGATTGAGGCAATCTCGTACATCAAGCGTTTCAAGGGCTCGGTGTTCGTGGTCAAATACGGCGGCGCGTTTATGGACGACCCCGACCCGCAAATCCGCGCGTCGGTCGCCAACGACATCGCGTTTTTGGCGGCGGTCGGAATCCGCGTAGTCGTGGTTCACGGCGGCGGCAAGGCGATAAGCCGCGCGATGACCGCCGCGGGGCTTCAGCCGAATTTCCGCAACGGAATGCGCGTTACCGACGAAAAAACCGTCTCGATTGTCGAGGACGTTTTGAACAACTCGGTCAACGGCGAAATCGTCGAGCTGCTCAAGGCGGGCGGTTGCGACGCCGTGTCGGTGAAGGGCAACAGCCTTTTGAAGTGCAAAAAACTCGTCCCCAAGGACGAGAACGGCGCGGACGTGGACATCGGCTACGTCGGCGTAATCGACTCCGTAGACGCGCTTGAAATCGAGCGCATTTTGGAGTCTGGCAAAACACCCGTGATTTCCCCGATAGCAATCGGCGGCGACGGCCACGCGTACAACACGAACGCGGACGTCGCGGCGGCGGCAGTCGCAAAGGCGTTGAAGGCGCGCAGGCTCGTATTCCTCTGCGACGTCCCCGGCCTTATGCGCGACCCTAAAGACCGCTCGACGCTCATCTCCCACCTCAAGGTTTCGGAGGTTGCTCCGCTCGAGAAGTCGGGCGTAATCGGCGGCGGAATGATGCCCAAAGTCGACAGCGGCGTTGACGCAATCGCGCACGGGGTAAAGCGCGTGCACTTTGTGGACGGCTACCTGCCGCACAGCATTTTGTTGGAAATTTTCACAGACAAGGGAATCGGCACGGAAATAGTCGCCGACTCGAAATAAAGCTATGACAACCGTAGAAAAATACGAAAAATACACCCTCCCGATGTTCGGCAAACGCACGTTCGAAGCCGTATCGGGCAAGGGCTGCGTGCTAACGGGCGCGGACGGGCGCAAATATCTGGACTTCGGCGCGGGAATCGCGGTCAACAGTCTCGGACACGCAAACGCGCGCTGGGTCAAGGCGGTCGCGGCGCAGGCGGCGACGCTCGCGCATTGCAGCAATTTGTACCTCACAAAACCGCACGCCGACCTCGCCGAAAAGCTCGTCGGGCTCATCGGAAAAGGCAAAGTCTTCTTCTGCAATTCGGGGACGGAAGCGAACGAGGCGCTCCTGAAGGCGGCGCGTCTGCACGGCGTGAAAGTCGCGGGCAAAGAGGGCGTCAAATACAGAGTCATAACGGCGGTCGACTCGTTCCACGGGCGCACGCTCGGGGCGGTTGCGGCAACGGCACAGGATAAAATCCAGCACAATTTTTCGCCGATACTCGACGGTTTTTCGTACGCAAAATTCAACGATTTGGAGTCGTTCGAAAAGCAGATGGGCGACGACGTCGCGGCGGTGCTCGTCGAACCCGTTCAGGGCGAAAGCGGCGTAACTCCCGCGACGAAGGAATTTTTGAAGGGGTTGAAGGCTCTTTGCAAAAAGCACAACGCGCTTTTGTTCTTCGACGAAATCCAGTGCGGAGTCGGCAGATCGGGGGCGTTCCTCGCCTGCCAACGCTACGGGGTAAAGCCCGACGGCGTGTCGATGGCAAAGGGCATCGCGGGCGGCTTCCCGATGGGGGCGATTTGGCTCGACGACAAGTGCTCCGACCTCTTTACGGCGGGCTCGCACGGCTCGACGTTCGGCGGCAACCCGCTCGCGTGCGCGGCGGCGTTGGCGACATTGGAGGAATTCGAGCGCAAAGGACTGGTCGAAAACGCGAAAAAAATGGGCGAACTTCTCGCAAAGGGACTCGAGAAAATCGCGAAAAAGTATCCCTCGAAAATCGCGTGCGTGCGCGGTCTTGGGCTTATGCGCGCGGCGGTATTCAAGCCCGAATACGTCAACAAGGCAGTCTGCGACAAACTGCGCGAAAACGGACTGCTGCTCATTCCCGCGGGCGCGAATGCGCTGCGCTTCCTGCCCCCGCTTATCGTGAAGCCTGCGGAAGTCGAAAAGGCTCTCAAAATCTTCGAAAAAACAATTTCCCAACTCTAAAAAACGATGGTTAGATCATTCCTAAGAGACACAGACTTGACCCCCGCCGAAGCCGCGGAGGTATTCGCACTCGCCCACCGCTACAAGAAAATCCGTTCGGCGGGCTTGCTCGACGTTCTGCGCGGGCAAAGCTGGGGGCTGGTATTCTTCAAAAAGAGCACGCGCACGCGCCTTTCGTTCGAGGCGGGCATTTACGAACTCGGCGGACACCCGATGGTACTGCAGGCGGACGACCTCCAGATTTCGCGCGGCGAGACAATCGAGGACACCGCGAAAATCTTCGGCAGATTCCTCCACGGTGTCGTAATCCGCACGTTCGAGCAGGAAATGGTCGATTCGTTCGCGAAATATTCGGGGCTGCCCGTCGTCAACGCGCTCACCGATTTGCTCCACCCCTGCCAAAGCTATACCGATATGTTCACGATGATTGAACACTTCGGCAAAGGCTCGGAAGACCCCGAAAGTATCCGCGGCAAAAAGTTCGTGTTCTTCGGCGACACCGCCTGCAATATGGCATACTCGCTCGCATTGGCAGGCTCGATGTTCGGCGTTAAAGTCGTCCTCTGCGGGCCCGAGGAATTCCGCCCCACAGCGGAACTCGACGCCCTTTTCGACGCCGCCAAACTCCAAAAGAACTACGAATTTGTCTCCGACCCCAAAGCCGCCGCCGAAAACGCCGACGTTTTCTACACCGACGTTTGGGTCAGCATGGGCAAGGAGGACGAAAAGGCGGAACGCATCAAGACAATGTCGCCGTATCAGGTGAACGAAAAGCTGCTCGCGCTCGGTTCGAAGGACTCCATTTTTATGCACTGCCTGCCCGCGCACGCAGGGGAGGAAGTTTCCGAAGGCGTCCTGCGCTCGGACAAGAGCATAGTCTTCGACCAAGCCGAAAACCGCCTGCACGTCCAGAAGGCGATAGTCAGCTGGCTGGTGAACAAAAACAGGCAGCAGTAGCCGCATACTTTTTTATTTTTTTGTTTCATAACACAAGGCGAATCC
>DJPO01000114.1:84500-86052 GCA_002437405.1 Opitutia bacterium UBA6410
GGGGGGGGGGGGGTAAAGATTATCCGAGTTCAAACAAAAAGGACTATTTAATTATGAAAAAAGTATGCACACCTCTTGCGCTCGTAGCGGCGGCGGCACTCTCCGCCCAGACTTACGACACAACATTCACTGGGGCTTCGGGAACGGATTATGATTGGTCGAACAGTGCGAACTGGTCGAACGGCGTTCCCACCGAATCCTCCAATATCCTAATCGAGTCCGAAGGGCTTTCCAAAAACAACCTCAACCTCGGCGACGATGTCGTAAAGGTCGGATCGGTCGTATGGAATGTCGTGGGTTCGGCGGCGGGTCAAAAGTCCATTTCGGGCACATTGAAAGCCGATTCGTTGACTATCAACGGCGGAAACTTTTTCTCGCAATTCTGGGCGACTTCCAACGCCACGCTCGACATCACCAATGTGGCGGGAACGGGCGTGTTGACCCTCAATTCCGAAAACAGCCTTTACTTCAAAATGCCCTTGGTAAAGGCGGACTACCTTAATGTAAACCAAAACGCGACAATCGAAGACGAAGCGGGCGGCTCTTTCGCCAGCCCGAAACTGCTTGTCAACAAGGTTGCGACCCTCAACGGCAACGGCAGAATCGTCGGCACGGGCACGAGTGCGAACAGCGAGCTGTACATGAGCTTCGGCGGCTTGGCGGGCACGGGCACAATCAACGGTGCGTCGAACGCCAATGCGGCGAAAGGGTATATCGAATTTACCAATACGGCGAAGTCGAGATTCGACGGCAAAATCCTCCTGAGTGATTCCTCGTTCTGGGGCGGCGGCTCGAACAAGGAAATCCACTTGGTTATGAACGGTTCGAGCGTTCAGGAATTCTCCAATACGGCGAGCACGATTAGCTCCGTAACCGTCAATAGCGGCGAAATCAGCATGGTCGCCCAAAACGCGGGTGCACTCTACCTGAACGGCGGCAAGCTGTCGGTCTTCAACGACGATATGGCGCAGGTCGGCAACGTCCTCAATGCCGACTCCCTCGCATGGGGCGCGGGCACGGTAAAACTGGGTATCGGCTTGACGGGCAACGATTCCATTTCGCTGTCGGGCGCGCTCTCGAAGAGCGGCTCGGGCGACTTGAAGTTGGAACTCGTATTTGCCGACGGCGTAGCCCAAATGTTCGAAGACTTGGGCGAAGACCTCAATGCCGAATACACCCTTATCTCCTACGATTCAAACGAAGGTGTTGCGGCGGGCGATGTCAGCATAATCGCGCCCTCTGGCTTCAAATACACGCTCAATTTCGGCGAAAACGCACTTACGCTCAACGTATCGGCAGTTCCCGAACCCGCGACAGTCGCGGCAATTCTGGGCGCGCTCGCGCTCGGCTTGGCAGTCTACCGCCGCCGCAAATAGAAGAGATTTTTTACTTGGGGCGTTGGTGCGCCCCGCAGAAAAAATCTGTCAAGGCATAAAAAATTTTTGGAAGGTCGGAGGGGTTCTCCGACCTTTTGTTTTGCGCGGGTATCGCCGAAAATTTTTTATTTTTAAGTGAAATTTTGCGAAGCGCGGAGGTCAGAGTCGAACGGGTT
>DJPO01000108.1:0-11843 GCA_002437405.1 Opitutia bacterium UBA6410
AAACGCTTCGTCGACACCGCAGGCCGCGTCGAAAAGTTCCAGAAGAAGTTTTCGCGCGTTCGCTCCCGCGCATAGTTTTTACGAAATCGCTTGCCGCCCGCTCTGGGTCGGCCGATTTTCGCAATATTTCAACCTCCGCTTTGCGGGGGTTGGCTTGTTTTTGGAGGACGCTATTATGTTCGCTGGGGCGAAACCTTCGGCGGAAAGAGACAGGGGTGTTTGCGCAGTCGGCGGCTTCGGGAGTCGCGGTTTTCATTTGTGCGGGCGGCGGTTTCCGCGCTGGGGTTTGCATTCGACGGCGTGGCGTTTTCAGTAATCAGGTTTGCGCTCGAAAGTACGACGTTTTCAGCAATCGGATTTACGTTTGACGGCGCGTTGGTTTCATCGGGCGTAGTTTATCGTCGCGGTCGCGGAATATTTTTTGTTGTGGCGCGCGTTAAATTCCGACTCAAAACTCCCCGCCGCGGGGTTCTGCCGCGCCTTTCCCGTTGCTTTCGTGTGTTAATTATGGAGTTGTCTATCTGGGGCGCAGCGCACGTTCGCAGGATTTGCCGAATTTCGACTTTTCACGCGTACGGATTTTTCGGTACGGATTTTTTGTGCGCGTCTGGCTGCGGGATATTTTTGCGCCGATTCCGCAATTTATAATTGCAAAGCCGTACTATCCGCGCAGATTGTTATTTAATGCGGGGCGGATTCTCCTCCGCGCAGTTGTTTTATTTTGGTCGGGAAAATTTCAATTTGCACCCTCGGTTGCAGGGTTAATGCGTACGAGTCGCTCGCGATAGCCGACGCGGCGCGCGCGCGCGGTTTGACGGTTGTCGAATGGGGCGAGCCCTCCGACTATGCCGTCGTGAATTCGTGCGCGCTGACTGTCTTGGCGCAGGCGAAAACCCGTCAGGCAATCCGCATATTCGCCCGAAAAAATCCGAATTCGCCTATTGCGGTGACTGGCTGTTATGCGCAGACTGCACCCGACGACATCGCAAAGCTCCCGAATGTAAAATTAATTGCGGGCAATGCAAAAAAGGCGGACGTTGTTTCGATACTTCTCGATTCTGCCGACTCTGCGGGCGGGGATGCGGGACGCGAACATTTGCGCGACGAAGATAAAATTTTCGATTCTTCCGTGCCTACGGGCGGGTGTACGGAAGTAAGAGACTCGCGGTATGCGACTGCTCCCGATTCTCCCGCGCGCGACATTGAAAAAACATCTGCGGCAAACCAAAATATTTTTTCTTTTGATTCCGTTTCCGAATACGAATCGGGTTATATTGCGCCCAAGAAAAACAGAAGCAAAAACCGCACTTCTGCGCCCGCGCGCGAATTTGCGGGGGATTCGGCAAATTCAATGCGCCAATCGCAACCCCGATTTTCCGCGCCCGTTCGCGAGTTCGCGAGGCTCGGCAACGACAGCGCGTTTTCTCTTTCCGACACTGGGTTTATCGACGACCGCGTGAATCTCAAAATTCAGGACGGCTGCGACAATTGCTGCTCGTACTGCATTATCCCGCGCGCCCGCGGTTTGCCGCGCAGCCGCGCGCTCGGCGACATCGTCGCGGACGCAAAAAAGCTCGTTTCGCGCGGGGCGCGGGAAATAGTTTTGACTGGCATAAACATCACCAAGTTCGCGTCGCCCGACGGCGCGGGGCTCGTGGAGGTTGTCGACGCGCTCGACTCAATCGACGGGCTTTTGCGCCTGCGTTTGGGGAGCATCGAGCCGCAGGATATGCCCGTCGAGGCGTTGCTCGAGCGCGCCGCCGACGCGTCGCACAAGCTCCAGCCCCATTTTCACGTTTCCGCCCAAAGCCTTTGCGACCGCGTTTTGCGGGCGATGCGCCGCAAGAACACGGCGGCGGAATTTCTCGCGTTCGTGGCGCGGGCGCGGGAAGTTTGCCCCGACATTTCGATAGGCGCGGACATAATCTGCGGCCACCCGTTCGAGCGCGACTGCGACTATCTCGAGACAAAGTCGGCGATGGTTTCGAGCGGGCTTTCTTACGCGCACGTTTTCACGTTTTCGCCGCGTCCGAAGACCCCCGCCGCGCTGATGTCTGCCGACACCCCGCCGCCCGAAGTCCGCAGGGCGCGTTCGGACGATTTGCGCATTGCCGCGGCGCAAATGCACGAAAAATTCATGCGTTCGCAGCTCGGCAAAATCCGCCCGATTCTCCTCGAAAAAATGTATCCCGACGGCAAATATCTGGCGCACACCGACAACTACATAAAGCTGTCCGTCTCGGGGCTGGGCGTGGGGCTGAAAAACACTCCCGCTTCGGCGCGGCTCGACTCTCTTATTTCGGGCGACACCGTCGCGGCGTCGGCGGTTTGAACCGAAAAATCAAAAAAATATCCCGACAAACTGCCTTGCGTTTTCTGTTGCCATTTCTCCGATTTTAATGTTCTAATATAGGGGAAAATGAAAATATTATCTTTTATAAAGTACGCAGCAGTTGCCGCTTTGTTTGCCGCGGTCGGCTCGGCGCGCGCGGAATTGGTCTGGACTGCCGACAAAGGCTGGCAGGTTCAGGGCGGGGTTCTCGCGAATGTCGTGGGCGAAAACGTCAACGTGCAGAATGCGCTCGAGGCGATGAACGAGGGCAAAAAGGCTCTCGACGAGGGCGACTATTGGGTCGCGCTCGGCTATTATAAAATCGTCGTCAACGACTACCCGAATTCGATTTTCGCGCCCGAGGCGTACTACCAAATGTCGCAGGCGTATCTCAAGCGCGGGCAGTTTATGAACGCGTACGAGTCGCTTCAGGAAATCGTCAAAAAGTATCCCGACTACCCGCGTTTCAACCAGATTGTCGGCGCGCAGTACGACGTAGCTGCCACGATTCAGGGCGGCGCGACCCCGTATCTTTGGGGCTGGTTCCCGTGGTTTACCAACTACAACGACGCGATAAAAATCTACGAATCGGTCGTAAAGGACGCTCCGTACAGCGACTACTCGCCGATTGCGCTGATGAACATATCGCTCATCGCCGAATCCGAGGACAAGCCCGATACCGCGTTCGACGCGCTCGACAGGCTCATCAACAACTACCCCAACAGTATGTTCGCCTCCGACGCGTATCTGCAGATGGCGAAGGTCTACCGCTCGCTCGTGGAGGGCGCGGAGTACGACCAAGCCCCGACGCGCAACGCGATAAGCTTTTTCAGGGACTATCTGATTCTCTTCCCAAACGAGTCGCAGGTGGCGAACGCCGAAGAGGGGCTCGAGTCGATGGAGGATACCTACGCGCGCAGCCGTCTGGTAATCGGCGACTTTTATTATAACTACCGCAACAACGGCGTGGCGGCTTCGATTTTCTACAACGAGACAATCACAATCGCCCCCAACAGCCGCGCCGCCGAAGAGGCGAAGGAGCGTCTGAAGAAAATCCGCGCGGGCATTCCCGCCCCGATGACTCCCTACGACTGGATTTGGGGCAGATACCAAACCCAGAGCGTCGCGCAGCTCGAAAACGAGGCGCAGATTGAAAAGCTCGAGAACGAGGAGTTCGAGGAAAAGAGCATCGACCAGTTCTTGGAGACTCCCGACGAAGAGGCGGTCGAGACCGTTTCGCCCGACGGAAAAGTCGAAACCGCCGAAGGCTTTGCGCCGCTTTACGGCGACGGCTTGGGTAGGTATCTTTTCGAGGACGGTTTTTACGAATGGACACAGTCGCAAATCGACGACGCAACCGACGGGGTTTTATGAAAAAATTGCTGGCTTTATCTTTCGGAATATTGCTGATGTTCGCGGCGGGGTGCTCGAACTATCGGCTCGGCGGAACTGCGGTCGAACTGCCGTTTTCGTCGGTTTACGTCCGCCCCGTGCGCAACGTTTCGTTCGCGCCGCAAGCCGCGCCGATTCTCACGGACGCGATTTCGAAGGCGATAATGCGTACGCCCGATTTGCGCGTGGCGTATCAAAGCGACGCTCAGGCGATGCTCGACACTTCGATTATAGAATTTGTAAAACAGCCCGTCGCGACGAAGGCGAACGATACCGCCCTCGCGGCTTCGTACCGAGTCACGGCAAGGGCGCAGTGCACGCTCACGCTCGCGAACGGGCGCGTCGTATTCAAGGACAGACCCGTCAGCGCGTTCATAACGGTCTACTCGATTGAAAACCGCGACTATATGTCCTCCGAATTCGAAAGTATGCCCGTGCTGATGAACCAGCTCGGCGAAAAAATCAAAGACGCAGTCATAGGGATATGGTAAATTCACTCGAGATAGCGCCGTCAATACTCGGCGGCGACCACGCGGCTCTGGGCGAGTCGGTTGCGAAAATCCGCGCCGCAGGGCTCAAATGGGTGCATGTGGATATTATGGACGGGCATTTTGTCCCGAACCTTTCTTTCGGACCCGCCGTAGTCAAGGCGTTGAAGGCGAAGTTCCCCGACATGTTCTACGACGTCCACCTTATGCTCGACAACCCCAACTTGTACATCGAGCCGTTCGCAAAGGCGGGCGCGGATTTGATTTCCGTGCACGTCGAGCCCGACTACCCGATTGCGGGGACGCTCGCGGACATTCATTTTGCGGGCAAACAGAGTGGGATAACCGTAAACCCCAAAACGCCGATAGGCGCGGTTGCGGAGTTCCTGCCGAGCGTCGATTTGGTTTTGGTAATGAGCGTCCAGCCTGGGTTCGGCGGGCAGTCGTTCAACCCCGTTGCGTTGGAGAAAATTTCGGCGCTCGCGAAGATGCGCGAGGAGATGAAGCTTTCGTTCAGAATCGAAGTGGACGGCGGAATCACGGCGGCGAATGTCGCCGAATGCGTGCGGCGCGGCGCGGACACGATTGTCGCGGGGACGGAATTTTTCAAAAACGCGCAGGCGTTGCTCGAGTCGGCGAACTCGGCGCAGCGCGGGGCGTAGAACTTTTTTATTGCGCAGCGGACTGTTTTGTTTTGCGGTGCGGAAATGCGAAATGGGCAAAGGTTTTTTCATAACGTTTGAAGGCTCGGAGGGGTGCGGGAAAAGCACGCACATCGCGGAGCTTGCGCGTTATTTGCAGTCGCGCGGGCGCGAATGTGTCCTAACCCGCGAGCCTGGCGGAACGCCCCTTTCCGAAAAAATCAGGGAGCTTTTGCTCACCGCGCGCGAGGGCGACGGAATGTCGGCGCGCACGGAAATCCTGCTCTTCGAGGCGTCGCGCGCGGAGCACGTCGAAAAGCTCATAAAGCCCGCGCTCGCGCAGGGGAAAGTCGTGATATGCGACAGGTTCGCGGACTCCACCTGCGCGTATCAGGGCGTCGCCCGCGCAATCGACCCCGACACCGTCGATTCCCTGAACGCCTTTGCAATGGGCGGCGCAGTTCCCGACCTCACCGTGGTTCTCGACATCGACCCGAAAGTCGGGCTGGAGCGCGCGCGTCGGCGCGACAGCGGGCGGGCGGACAGAATGGGCTCGGAGAAAATCGAATTTTACGCGAAAGTCCGCGAGGGATTTTTGAAGCTCGCCGAAAAATACCCCGAGAGAATCGCCGTCGTCGATTCGTCGGGCGAGAGGGAACGGACGTTTGCGCAAATCGTGAAAGCCGTGGAGGGCAGGCTGCCGTGAAGTCCGCGCCCAAGGCTAAAGACGTTCTCGAACGCGCCTTCCGCGAGGGCAGGCTGCACCACTCGATTCTGCTTTTCGGCAACGGCGCGCTCGCGCTCGAAAATCTCGCAAAGGATATGGCAACGCGCATACTCGGGCGTTCCTGCGTCAGGCACCCCGACCTTTTCGAGCTGCGCCCCGAGGGCAAAATGCGCCTGATAAAAATCGGCAGCGACTCCGACAGGGTTGGCGGCGACTGGCCGCCGAACACCATGCGCAAGCTCCTTCAAAACATCAGGCAGTCGCCGAACATGGGCGGGCGGAAAGTCGCAATCGTCTACGAGGCGGACAGAATGAATGTCGAGTCCGCAAACGCCTTTTTGAAGACGCTCGAAGAGCCCCCGCGCGACACCACGATTTTCATGCTTTCCACGCGCCCGAACGACCTGCTGCCGACTATCCGAAGCCGCTGCATCTCCCTGCGCGTGGATTCCGACCCCGAACCCGTCGACGATCCCGAATGGGCGGCGTGGCTCGAGGATTTCAAGTCGTGGCAGAAGTCGCTGATGGGCGGCGTGCGCCGCGGCGGAGTCGGGGCGGCAGTCTTGGGCTGCTACGCGCTTGTTGCGCGATTCGGCTCGATTCTGGGGCGGCTGACCGAAGAGCTTTCCGACGCCGACGAAGGCAGGGCGGACGAGCTCGACGAGGAAATGTTAGAGGCGGAGCGCGCGAGTGCCCGCAGGGCTTTGCGCAAGCGTCTCATGGCGGAAATCGAGGACGCGTGCGTAGGCTGCGCGCTGGGCGGCAACGGAGTGCCCGCGGTGAAAATTTCGAGAGCCGTCGCCGCGCTCGAAAAATCGGCGGCGTATATGGAACTTAACATGCAGGACAGCCCCGCAATCGAATTTTTCATGCTGTCCTCTCTGAGGATTTGGGCGCGATGAATCCGATTATTTCACTTTCGACGAGCAATCTCCAGCGGCGTTTCGGCGACGACGGCTACGCGATGTTGCAAAAGGCGGCGCAGCTTGGCTTCGAGTACGTAGAAATCGGGCACTCGACGCCCGTTTCGGCGGTTCGCGGAATTTTGAAGGCGGTCGACGAGGGCGTCGTGAAGGTTTCGTCGGTTCACAATTTCTGCCCGCTGCCGCCGTTTGTGCGCGGGGCTGCGCCGAACCTCTATTCGCCCGCGACGAAGTCGAAGCTCGAGTCGGAGCAATGGACGCGGCACACGCTCGTTTCGCTCGAGTTCGCCCGCAGGGTCGGAGCGCGCGCGCTCGTCTGCCACACGGGCAGGCTTTCGTATTTCTTCCGCCGCCCCGAGTGGAGGGTCGCAAAATTTCTCGAGGGGAAGGACTACGCGGCTTTGGCGCAGAATCCGAAGTACGCGGCGGCGGTGTCGCGCTTTCTCGACAGGGCAAAGGCGCGGGCACGCGGCGACTACGAGGCGATTTTCTCGAATTTCGCGGCAGTCGCTGGGGTCGCGGGGGAATCACAGGTGGAGCTTTGCGTCGAAAACAGGGAAAGCCCCGCCGACATTCCGCTCGAATCCGATTTCCCCGAATTTATGGAAAAATTCGCGGCGATGCCGATTGTCCGAGCGTGGCACGATGTCGGGCACTCGATGATAAAGCAGCTTTCGGGGTTCGGCTCGCAGCTCGATTTTGCGCAGTCGATTCTCCCGTATCAGGCGGGCTGGCATCTGCACGACTGCGACGAATCGGGGCGCGACCACATCGCAATCGGCACGGGGGCTATCGACTTCCGCGCCCTCTCAAAATTCTTCAATCCGCAAAAACACATTTTCACGCTCGAGCTAAGCGCAAGCGTCGGGGAAGCCGCCGCCGCGGACTCGCTTAAGCGCGTTAGGGATTTAATGCCATGAGCGTTAGACAAATCGACATTTTCGACAAATCGGGGCTTATCGAGTTCGACGCCCGCAGGCTCCGCGCCTTTGTGCGCGCGCTCGACGACCTGCTCCCCGAAAATATGAAAGCACCGCGCGGGACGCTGTCGCTCGCGTTTTTCGACGACGCGGACATCGCGAAAATCCACGCCGACTTCATGAACAAGCCCGACCCGACCGACGTAATCACCTTCGAGGGCGACGCGGAGGACGACTTCGCGGGGGAAGTCTGCGCGAGTGCCGAGACCGCCCTTAAATGCGCCGAACGCTACTCGAACACGCCTTCCGCCGAGCTTTGCCTGTACGTCGCCCACGGCTATCTGCACCTTGCGGGCATAGACGACATCGCCCCCGAGGACGCCCTGAAAATGCGCGCGGCGGAGGCGGAGGCGATGAAAATCCTAAAGGCGAAATTCCGCAAGCCGATATTCAAATTCAAACAAAAGTAGGTATGTTTAAAAAGTTCGGAAACTATCTTTTGGCGGGTACGATTGTCGCGCTGCCGCTGACAATCACGCTCTTTATCATCGCCTTTTTGATTCGCAACATCGGCGCGCCCGTCTCGCACCTGCTGTTCGTTCCGCTCTTCAACCATTTCGACGCCGCGTTCCCCGCGAGCGGCTTCGGCGGGCTTGTGCTCGACCTCATTTCGACGCTCGTCGTCCTCTGCTTCATAACCGCGCTCGGAGTGCTCTCGAAGTTTTTGTTCGCGAGGTTTCTGATAGGCGTCTCGGAGGCGGCAATCAACCTTATCCCTGGAGTCGGGCTTGTGTACCGCACGGTCAAGCAGATTGTCGACACTTTTTCCAAGCAGAACAAGGCGGTCTTCCAGAGCGTAGTTCTGATTGAATTCCCCCGCAAGGGGCTTTACAGCGTCGGGTTTGTAACGAGCGACGCTCAGGGCGAAATCCTCGAGCGCACGGGCGAAAATTTTGTCAACGTTTTCGTCCCCACGACGCCCAATCCGACGAGCGGATTTCTGATGGTTTTGCCGAAGAGCGACCTCGTATATTTGGATATGTCGGTGGGCGACGCAATGAAGCTCATAATTTCGGGCGGGGCGGTCGTCCCGCCGCATAAAGAAAAGCTCGCCGAGCCGCCGAAGGGGGAATAAGCCCGTGCGCGGCGCGTCAACAACCGACGATTTGACCGTTCTATACCGCGATTTGCGCGGCGAAAGCTCGTTGTATCTCGAGACGTTTTCCGCCCAAAATTCGATTGTCGCCGTCGTCAAGCGCATTTCGGCGAAAAAGACTTCCGCGCTGCCAGACGTTTTCGACGACATCGACGCGTCGCTAAATCCCTCCGATTCGGGCGGACTGAAGTTTTTGGGAGAGTTCGAAATCGCACGCAGACGTACGGGAATTGCCGCGCGCTACGAGTCGTTCGAGGACGCCGCCGCGATTGTAAATTTGGTGCGGCACAACGGGCGGCATATCGAGGATTGCGCCAAGCTTTCCGCGCGGCTTCGGCGCAGTTTGGACGCGATTGACGCGGGACTGCCGTCGGCGATTGTGCGCATAAAATTTTTGTATCTGCTCGCGCGCGACGAGGGCTATCCGGTGCGCGAGGATTTTTTCGAAAAACTTTCGGACATCGAAAAAAAGCTTTTTGTGCTAATAGTAAAAACGCCGTCCGCGGAGCTTTCGGATTTCAAGGCGCATTCGCGCGGAATGCTCGAAAAGCTCGAGCGTTGGACGGCAGAATTTACCGACATCGAAATGTAGTTTTTTTTTCTCTTGGGGCGGAAATTTTTTTTCGTGCGTGAGGAATTTTTTTTCTGGCGCGAATTTCGCAAATACGGTGGCGCGGGAATGCGGCGATGCGGGAATATGGCGGTGTTGAATTGTGCCCGAATTGGCGCGGCGGAAATTTTTATTTTTTTACGCGCGTCGCAATCAAAGTTGTTGCCGAAAAATTGCCGAATTTAAATCGCGCGGTGTAAGTGCGGCGGCAGATGTAATCCGTGCGCTTATGCATTTTTAGCGCGGCGCGTTTGAATGAGCAAAACCGCCCCGCTTAGCCGTCGCCATTCCAATTGTTTCCCGCCCCGCGCCCGCCGAAAATCCCGAATTATCGCGCAAAAAAATACCGCGCCGAAATTTCCCGCGCGGTATTGAAAAAAAGGGTTTTTTAGCTGGATTTGCGCTTTTTGCCGCCTTTCGCGTTTTCCCTGCACCTGCGGCAGGTTAGGTACTGAAGGACACAATGGGCAATCAATGCGCTCGCATTGCCGCCGAATTCCATCTCGGCAAGCTCCCCAATCGACGTATCGACTTCCTTGGAAATTGATATTGTTTTCCTTATATAGTTGTTTTTAGGCAATGAATTCATCTTGATGTGTATATTGAATTATTTATTGATAGATTCAATAAAAAAGTGAATATTAATTGTTGCGCAACTATTGCATAATACGTTGCGTGAATTCCCCCAATCCGCGCATCGTAAAAAAACGGATTGCGGAGGTGGCTCGCGGAAATCGGGAGTCAAAAGTGTTGACACGGGCGCGGAAATCCGCAACTTATAACAGGATATTTTTGTATTAACTGAATTCGGAAGAGTCTTAAATGCTTAATTTTTCAGCGCAATGTATGGATATGGCCCAATCTATTTTGGGCGGAAACATTGGGGCAATAAATCAGGACGGTTCTATTGTCCCCGTCGAAAACGAATCCTCCTTTGACTGCGAGCCAGGCCACGCGGCTATGGCACTCGGGGAATTCCACCGCGCTACGGGACTCACCGAAATCGACGGCAAAAACATCGTAGACCTCACCGCCGCCTGCATCACCGCCCAGACAAACGACAAGGAGTACACCGAAGACGGCTTGGCGTACTCGTCGCTCGGGCTGCTCGCTTTCGGCCCCTCCAAGGAAAGAAACCTCGTTTGGGAAAAACTCTCCGAGGAAACCCGCAAGAACCTCGACAAGCGTCTGCTCTCCAGAAGCGACTACGAAGACCATTTGCAGATTTTCAACATCGCCAAGGCGGTCGCCCGCTTCAGCATGGGGCTCAGCAAAAAGGACGAAACAGGCAAGCTCATCGACAAATTCCTCGAAAGAATCGACCAGACCTCGCGCGGAAAATATTTCGACGACAAGCCCGCTTCGGGCATTGACGGGGTTTTCGACATTTACGGAATCGTCTCGTTCGTGTTTATCCGCCAGTCCCTCCAGCTCCACGCGAATATGCACCTGCGCGACAGGAAAATCCCCAGCCTGCGCACCTACGCCGAAAAATATCTGAGAATCCTCCCCGACATCGTGCGTTCCGACGGTCTCGGCTGGGCGTTCGGGCGCGGAATCGGCGCGTACGGGCAAATGCACTGCATCTCGATGATTCTGCAGGCGATGCGCGACAACTGGATTTCCGAAGACAAAATGCCCGAATATATGGACATTCTCAGGCGTCTGTTCCAGTTCTTCTTTATGACCTATTTGGATCAGGAGCACGGCTATTTGGTTATCCGCGACGGCGAGCGCAGCGCGGAATCCACCTGCACCACGCGTATGGCGAATTTCGACGCCGCGCGCTACCTCTGCCAATGGGCGCGTCTGGCGAAAACCGTCGGCAGGCAGCTCCAGTCCAAGAACTCCACGCCCGCCTCCTACGGCAAATACATTATGCTCGACAACTCGCCGCGCAAGGAGCAGGGGCTCTTCATTTATATGAACTCCGAAACGGGTTTGCACGTCCATCTGCCGATTTCGGCGGCGGGCGTCCAAAATTCGTCGTCGTCCTTGGCGTTCCCGCATATGCCCGGAATTTTCGACTGGCCGGCCGACAAATATTTGCCCGTGCTCGTTCCCGAGCTGACTTTCGGCGGCAAGCCCACGACCCCCTCGTACTACGGCAAGCGCTGCACGTCGGGCTTGGGGTTGCGCAATTCCTATTTCTTCAGATACGAACAGCCCGACCTGATAACTGCGGACGGCGAGGTTCTCAAGGGAATCGGTTCGTGCAAAGTGTCGTGGTCGTTCTCGGGCAACAAGATTGTCGGCGACTTCGTGTACTCTGTCACGAACCAGATAACGCTCGACAAGATGCGTTTGGTTGTGGCGATTGGCTCGCCGCACTCCGAATACCATGTTCCGATGTCTTTTGCAATCGGGCAAAACGGTTTGGGAGTAAGCATTGACAAGGACGATTTCCAAGGGAATTGGCTCGATACGGAGATAGTGACGAACGACCCGCAATACCGTTCGTATTGGGGCAACATTCACTATTTGCAGGTATATTCGAGGGAGCGGCCGATGGTGATGCGTCCTGGCGTTCAGTACCGCATAACGTTGTCGTTAGAACCCGACATCGCGTTTGCTGAGTAATAGTCAGCAAAATTGCGGAGCAATTTTGCACGGTGATTTTTAGACAGGGGGGCTTGCCCCCTACGGAAAAATTG
>DJPO01000108.1:11980-12133 GCA_002437405.1 Opitutia bacterium UBA6410
AATACTTCTATCCCCACAGAACGTAAGTTTTCTCCAGTCCTCCGTACGCGCCTACCGTGCACCGAGAATCAAGCCACCGTCTGAACGTAGCCTGAACCCGAAAGCGTGGGGAAATTGGGAGGGGATTGGCGATTTCTGCTTGCAGAAATGCCA